>JAIRYF010000017.1 GCA_031267895.1 Candidatus Methanoplasma glyptotermitis | reverse complement strand
TGATTACGCCATCTGTCAATTTTTACTGACAGAGAACGGACAATAATTACCAGACAAATGACTGGTCACGCATGTACCGGCGGCGGGCCAGACATAAAAACCGACGAACTTACAGCGGTTAAATACTTCTGTCAAATTTTCCCCCATCAAAACTGCAATAATTATTTTTTCGAGAGAAATGTCGAACTCAGGATATAACACCCATACCTGCAGATTCCCCGAATAAAAGATAGATCCGCTGTCAGCGAACAATGATCTTTTTATTCTTCATTTCCTCTGGCATTTGCGATTTGACATCTTTTAAGTATCCCTCATCTCCGTCGTTAATCGCTTTTGAGATTTCACTTAATTTCCGGTTGATCATCTCGAAATTATAGCGTTTGAGGTACGAATATAAACTTTTATCGTTCTTTCCGAATTCCGGATGCAGCTCGATTCCGTAAGAGTCCGAAATCCAATAAATAAACGAGTCTCTGTGTGCACCGTCCATTTTTAAGTATGTCAGATTATCCGAATCGAAGATGCGTCCCATGGAACTCCAATCGCCGGACACAACAATCGAATGTGGTTTTGAATGGGTGGGACCTATTGCATTAAATGCACCATGTATAGTGTAGACATCCCACGCTGACGATATTTCAGCTCCTTTCTTGTATGGCTTTACATTCACGCCGTACATGAAGGTGTTGTCTTCCTTCTCTTTGAGGAAGTGGCTCAGTATTGTGGATACTATGCCGTCCGGTTTGTCCATTCGAGAATTGTTAAAATCCACCGCGACGAATGTCGGATGTTCATCGCCATATAATCTGAATAGATTATTGATTGGGCGTCTTGGATAGAATGACGGAACAGACATCCCAACATTGACATCATCCTTGAACCACGATGGTTTTTGCCCAAGCATCTCGGTCACAAAATCATCATAGTGATTTACTCTTGCCGTACTGTCAAAACCTTTTCCGAACTCAAGTATAGGCATTGCATAGATATCGTTGCGCTCCCACTGCAGCAGTGAGTTGATATAATCATAATCTTCCTTCTCCAGTCCCTGGCCGGACTCAATTCTTAACTTAATTATAAGAACATTGATCAAACCTCTGTCCAAAAATTTTGATCTGGACATTATATATTTTTCTTGTGCCGTTCTGTCACTGTCAAGCACTCTCAGTTTATCCAGTGTCAGATCGATATAGCACTCATTCATAGGAGGGGAGGTCAGACTATTGATAGTTCTGACGTCTGTGGTCCGTTCAACGCATTTTGAGATGCAGTTTGATTTTTTTGACGATCCTGCCCGCATAGTTACGTTTTTCATCAGAGACGCACCCGTCGGATCTTCATCGGATATCGGATTGCTGATTGTGTATTTTTTGGCCAGATCATCACCCTCATGAAGTCATGTTAATCGGTTTCCCCGTGCGCAAATAGTTTTCGAACTCCTCCTTGTCTACGTCAAGAAGGAATTTTCCGTCTATTTTTGACGAAAGATTCATTCTCTCCACCGAAGACCTGATGGCTGAATTTGAGGCGGTCTCCTCATAGAATCTGTATGTGAGTCCGACCACTCTGCGATCCGCCACATTCGACAGCGCGTTTTTGATGCGATCTATCCGCTCCTTTTTTTCGCGCTGATCTTTTTGATCCATCAGAGACTCCGTCAGTGCTTTGCCGTATTCTGTCAGGACATAACCATCGCGCCCTTCGTCCAGTACACCCATATCAACCAAGTTTTCCATGGATTCTTCGATATCATCAGAGTAGCCGCCGAAAAAGTATGCATGATGGTCTGCCTCTTTCCTCTCTTTATTGTATATTTCATCATACAAAAAGGATATCTTTTGTATGCGCGTTCTCAGTGCCGGGGAGTTGCCCGAAATAAATAATACAAGCAAATCGGCGGGAGATAAGTCCTCTCTGTCAAATTTCAACATATCGTCCTCGGTATATGCCATCATACTCACCCCTTTTTGTCAGCTGATACATCTTCAGCAAACATAATTATATTTTCCCCGCCATCTAGATCATAGCTTATTTCCAATGGAATATCATTTGCACTGCAGAAACCGTTATGGTATTCCAATGTCCACACATCTTTCATCATTATTCGCTCTCGTTTTTCCTTATTCTCTCCTCGTTTTTCTGTATCGGCTTTTGTGTGTGATATTATAGCTCGGGCATGTTTTTCAATCAGTTCCTCATTGGGAAACCCCTCATTCATTGTTGTCTGAAGATAATTTACAAACAGGAACCCGTCTTTATCCTTGGCAACACAATCTCCGTACTCACAGGGGGCCATATAAAACCGCATGTCTGAGAAATCCTTCTTACTCATCATTATCCTTGGATTTTTGGCCTTTGACTCCTCTATCCTATGTGCCCTCACTATTGATCTGCCTGTGATAAAATCTTCATCGTCATCTATCCAATGGAGATCGTCAATCACTATTCCCCCGCGCATGAGCAGTTTGAATTGACACAATACCTCATATTGCAGATGTGCCACTGAATTTATCATTGCCATTATGCTGGATTCTGAGCAGTCATCCGTATAAATCAAAATATTGTCAGAGAAAGTTCGAATGTGAAATGAAGGAAATTCATCGTATATCATATCGTTAAAACCGCGTATACCTCTCACATATTCTTCGACTCCTTTTTTATCGTCAGAGCAGAGAATTGATTTGGACCCCAATATGTCAATAAAGGCGACCATACATTTTTTCGTCAAAGTCAGTGCCGGATTTGCACTCATGCCATTCATTACGGATGCGCGTCAGATAAATATAATCTCACTGCATGTAACATTATTCCTGTGTGTTCAAGCCAAAGGCCTTACGTTCGAACACCGGCCTTTCGCTGGTATGTTTGAGATTTACACCCCGCGTTTGACGGTCGGTGATTAACTGCAACCATCTTGAGTTGATGTTTTCGAATCGTTGTGTGGGGTGTCGGAAGAATATTATCGGAAGAAGCGGATCCCAAACTGCTGTCTGGAATCCGATCGAAGATGTACATCGTGTTCTGAATGCGTACCCTTGCAATCATACCGCAGACTTGATGAAAAGGCAGTCTTTCGCTCTGTCTGGATCCTGCATCCGGTAACGGGAGCCTCCGAGATCATTCCGGTACGTGCGAAACACTTTCTGCACTTGGTCTCTTCATCGTACGGGGACTTCATCACATTTCATGCCGTTCCTTCCGAACAATCAGACAGACGTCATTGCGGCTATCGTTCCATATGTATTGTGCCGTCATCGCCGACTGAATAGTCTTGTACACGAACACCGGAAACTCAGAATATGGATCCGAATCTGCCGCTGTGCATACGACGAAATCCAATTAAGTATGATACAGATATACCGAGAAGAATGAGGTGTCCCAAATATGAACATTCTTGAAGAGGACGGCAGAGGCCTGCTGCTCGGAAATGAGGCGATAGTCAGGGGTCTGATCGAGGCGGGAGTGAAGTTCGCGTCCACTTATCCTGGGACCCCTTCATCCGAGATCGGCAATCTCCTGGAAGAATTGTCCGGTGAGATCGGAATGTATTTCGAGTTCTCATCCAACGAGAAGATAGCCGTGGAGGTGTCCGCGGCAGCGGCAGCGGCGGGTGTAAGATCGTTCGCTTTCATGAAACACGTGGGTCTGAACGTCGCCGCCGATCCGCTCATGACACTCGCATACTCCGGAGTGATCGGAGGAATGCTTGTCCTCACCGCGGATGACCCTTCCGTGCACAGTTCTCAGAACGAGCAGGACAACCGTTACTTTTCGACGCTTTCCCTGCTTCCGATGATCGAACCGTCCACTCCGGCCGAAGCTAAGGACATGATAAAGTACGCATATTGGGTATCCGAGAAACTGGGTCTGCCGCTCATATACAGGACAACCACGAGGGTGAACCATGCAAGATCTATAGTCGAGTACGGACCGATAACAGATACACCTGCAAAAGGACATTTCCGCAAAGACGACAAGAGATTCGTAAACATACCCGCCTACGCCAAACAGAACAGAGTAAGACTGCTTGAACTGAACAGAGAGGCACAGGAACTGTCCGAGACTTCTCCCCTCAACTATGTCGAAGGCGGAGGGGACATCGGCGTGATAACCTCCGGTGTCAGTTACACCTACATCAAAGAATACACATCGGGCGCATCGATACTGAAGCTGGGTTTCACGAATCCTCTGCCGGAAAAGAAGATCGCAGATTTCCTGAAAGATAAGAGATACGTCATAATCGCGGAAGAACTCGAACCTTTTTTGGAGGACCAAGTTCTCCGCATATGCGCCCAGAACGGTCTGACCGTCCCCGTGTACGGGAAGAGATCCGGACACCTTCCGAGAGAGTGGGAATACTCACCGGATACGATGAGGAGACTGAACAGCCTGCTGACTGTCAGAGACATGCCCGAACCGCTCCCTTCTGTGGCAGCTAAGCTTCCCGGCCGTCCGGCGACGCTGTGCGCCGGCTGCCCTCACAGAGGGATGTTCGCGGCTGCAAAGAAAGCGGCAGGCAAAAGAGATATCATTTACTGTTCCGACATAGGCTGCTACACGCTGGGGATCCAGCCTCCTTTCGGTACCGCTGACTTTATAATATGCATGGGAGGCGGCGCAGGAGCGGCTGGCGGATTCGACGAAGCAACGGATCAGAAAGCTATCGCGTTCATCGGCGACTCCACTTTCTTCCATTCCGGCGTCGGACCGCTGACATCCGCACTGTTCAACAGCCACAAAATAACGATGGTTATCCTCGATAACAGGACAACCGCGATGACCGGACACCAGCCTAACCCCGGGACAGGAAGGGATTTCGGAAACATCAGCACCGAACCGATAGACATAGAGACGATGGTGAAAGGAGTCGGAATAAAGTTTGTAAGGACTGTCAATCCATACGATGTCCGAGAAACCGAGAATACAATGAAGGATGCTTTGGATTTCGACGGTGTTTCTGTGATAATATCTAAGTGTCCGTGTCCCCTGGAACTGAAAAAGAGGAAGGTACTGAAGATCAGGGAATGCACAGTCAACCAAGACAAATGCATCCGCTGCCATAGATGCGTGAAAACGATAGCATGTCCTGCCCTTGTTAAAAAAGGAGACACAGTGGCAACTGACCCGACCCAATGCATAGGGTGCGGCATGTGTGCCAATGTCTGTCCTAAAAATGCGATAGAGGTGAAAGAGTGAAATACACTGTGCAGATCGTCGGCGTCGGAGGCCAGGGGGTGTTGCTTGCATCCATGGTGCTCGGCACAGCCGCGATGAGATCCGGATACAAAGTGGCGATGAGTGAGGTTCACGGCATGGCACAGAGGGGAGGAAGCGTAATATCCACGCTCCGTTTCGGTGATGATATCATAAGTCCTCTCGAATCCGCAGGAGGGGCTGACCTCATAATTGGATTCGAACCCGTCGAGACATGCAGAAACATCCAGCTCGGAAATAAGGATACGTTTGTGCTTATGAATCTGGATCCTGTGTACCCATCGATGGTAGCGGCCGGTTTTGAAGAATATCCCGACATACAGGAGTTGGTCGAATCAGTGAGATCGCTGACAGAAAACCTTATGACACTGGATGCCACGAAAACGGCGATATCTGCGGGAAAGGCGGTTGCGGCGAATGCGGTCATGATCGGTGCCGCCGCAGCTGTGAAAGCTTTCCCCCTGAAGAAAGAACTCCTGAAAGAAGTCATGCTGGAAGTCGTTCCGGAGAAATCGAAGGACCTGAATTCGAAGGCCTTCGAGATGGGTTATGACATCGCGTCATAACCCGGAGGAAGAACTCGGGGGGAGGGGGAGTCCCCCCTTCTTTTTAAGATTCATGTTTTAATTCTTGGCATGGCCTGGATTTCCGGCATGTCCCCGATCCTTCCAGAGGATGTCTGCTTCTCGGAAGACATCTCCTTCTCGATCTTGGATGCAAATTCATCCGCGGTTTTGCGGACGAAACTCGTTATGCTCAGGTTCACCGCGCGCATTGCCTCATCTATTGTCGCGTCCGGCATGAGTCCGAGGATCTTGTCGTTCTCCACGGTGAATGTGTTGGGGCATACAGCCCTGATCATTCTCAATCCGTGTCTGGCCACGGGTATCCTGCCGGTCTCGAAGGAAAACGGATTTATCGCAACGGCGAACACAGGTATTCCGTTGCGGTTGCATATCTCCGCCACCACGGATGCCGCACCCGTCCCGGTGCCTCCGCCGAGTCCTGCGATCAGAAATACAATGTCGTGTCCGACAAGTGCCTTCTCTATCGCGTCCTCATGAACTTTGGCGCATCTGCTGCCAAGTCTGGCATCGCCTCTGGTGCCCTCGCCTTTCGTGACCGCTTTGCATATGTATATTTTCTTGTCTGCGGATGTTTCGTCCAGGGCCTTTTTGTCCGTGTTTATGGCGATGGCATCCACTGGTGCAAGCTCATTATAGAAAACGCTTGCGACATTGCATCCCGCTCCGCCGAGACCGACCACCGCAACCCGGGGTTCGATCGTAACGGATGTGTCCGTCTCTCTTGTGTTCGCTTCCATTTGTGCATCCCCATTTTTTAAAGCGTTTGTTTCCGGCGAAGAGGTGCTCAAGCACCTTCCCATCGCTTCACCGAATGATTTTTCCATCCCTTCTCTTCATTTCATCTTTGAGGTCATCTGCGCCGCCTTGAAAGCGCGTTCGGCCGAATCCGTTTCGGACTCCGGTTTCACAAGCTTTTCGAGCACGCATTTTCTGATGTATTCCTCTTCGTTGAAGGCAATCCCATCTTCCACCATCAACCTGAGGGCTTCCATCTGTACCTCTCTGAAGCGGACGAAGAACCCGCTTGCCGGTCCCGCACCATCGGGTGCATTGTGCCTCTGCGAGGCTATGTACCCGGATATTGCATCCCTGACAAAACGTGAACGGCTGTCGATCTCATTCTCGGCCATGAAGTCTTCCATTGTCTGGAGGTCTTCTGTTCCCATCCTGATCGAGATCGTCACTTCTTTGTTGCTGTCCGACATTTCATCATCTCAGAGTGCGCGAGTCCCATCTCCCGCAAACCCATGAGAGATAATAGGTCTATCTGGTATATAAAATGTACTACAATGTAACGCATATTGTAATGCGTCGTCACACACAATAATCGCACCGGGATTCCGTTACGGGAAATTGCAGATGGATGACGGAATTCTGAGTAGTAATGGTTTCTTCGCAGGCCATACGATGAAGTATAGGGAATGATCAGTGACCGTATTGGATCAAGGGTACCGCATATTCCGCATACGCATCCGTCTATCTGCTTCCTGGGCCTACGATGCTATGGGTGCCGTCGACAGATCTGTTCGGTCCCCTGTAACCGAAACAGAACTATGTCCCGATGAATCATTTACACTTCGTGAGATAACCGCCGTACTCAATTGTATACAGTATTACACAATTTGGATGCACGCTGATTGTGTTTCGCTATGGGAGGCATAGGAGGAGATTCAGTGTACGGCAAAATAACAGTGGCGACAGTAACGTTAGCCGTGCTCGGTGTGACACTGTTTATATCCGCAACAGAAATGTCCGATGGCGAAGATGGAGATGAGTCTCCCCCTCCCCCACTGAATGATATTTACAGCTACGCGATCGAAAATGCATCTATGTTCATCCATGGCAAGGTGGTGATCATTTCCAATGTGAAAGATGATGAGAATTCGAAAGAACTCGCACCCAATGCGACAGTCCGGGAAACGTTTGATTTGGCGGACGGCATAAATGTGGTGATGATTGATGTTGACTGGGCTGAGTCGCTTGACAGAGAATATCTTTACAGCGGTGTGGATGCCATTGTCGAAGAATCGCATCCCGTAATACTGATAAGCGGAGACAGTCCATGGATCCTCAGTGACAGAGAGGTGCCCGTCGCATAAATATGCCAGTAACCGCCCGTCCGAGTGCCTCTGACATCGGAACAGATCCCTCCATACAGCATAATCGTCTGACAACTGATGAAAAATTACCTGAATATTCCCTGCCTCTCCCTGTTTTTCTGTCTCACAACTGGATCAAACTTTATTGTATAGGGGACCGGCCGATGGATCTGTCAAGATTAAATACCATATGGGGGTATACCCTATACGGAAGATTAAATGAAGAAATGCATCGACTCCTCGGCTGTGATAAACAGACTCAAACGGATAGAAGGGCAAGTAAGAGGTCTTATACGCATGGTGGAAGAAGACGCACCATGCGAGGACATCCTCATACAAATCGGATCGGTGAAGGGTGCACTTCACAAAACAGGCCAAGTGGTATTGGAAGGACATCTCCACCACTGCATCGTTGACGGCATACGCGAAGGCAATGAAGACGAAGCTCTGGCTAAACTGTATTCGGCCATCGAGCAATTCTCCCGGATAGTATAATGATGGGCATTGCGAACAACATCTTCAGGATCCTGTCGTCCGTCAAAGCCACGGCAATTGCTGGGATATTTCTGGCATTCACGATTCCGTCATTTTTCGGCGTATACGAGGAATTATCTGTGCTCGCGTGGGTCACTATCGCAATCTGCGGATATCCTTTGGTTTATCTGGCGATTACCCGCATAATCTTCGAACATAAAATTTCCTCCGCTCTGCTGATCTCCATAGCGATGTTCGCATCCGTATACATAGGCGAACCTTTTGCGGCCGGAGAAGTCGCGTTCATAATGGCAATAGGTGCCGTTTTGGAAGAAAAAACAGTAGAGCGCGCAGAGCGGGGAATCAAAACGTTATCCGACCTCATGCCGTCTGTGGGAAGATTAGTGGAAGAAAACGGAAATACGCGCATGGTGCCGATAGATGAGGTCGCCGTCGGAGACGTATTGCGGGTGGTGCCCGGAGAGTCCGTACCCGCCGACGGAGAGGTTGTCTCCGGAAGCACATCCATAGATCAGTCGATCATCACGGGGGAGTCGATTCCTATCGACTGCTCCATAGGGGACAGTGTTTTCTGCGGAACGGTAAATCTTTTCGGATCGGTGGATGTGAAAGTATCGAAAAGATCCGAAGATTCATCTCTGAAGAGCCTTATCAATATGGTGAAAGAGGCGGAAAACGACAAATCTCCAGTTCAGAGGATAACAGACAGATGGGCGGTGTGGCTTGTCCCCATCGCACTGTTGATCGCTTTGGCAGCCGGATTGCTTACAGGAGATGTTACCCGAGCAGTCACCGTCCTGGTGGTTTTCTGCCCATGCGCTCTGGCTCTCGCGGCACCCACTACAATAGTGGCCGCGGTCGGTCAGGCGGCCAAACACGGCATAATAATAAAATCGGGACGAGCCTTGGAGGCAATGGGAAAAACTGATCGCGTCGTTTTTGACAAGACGGGAACTTTAACTTTGGGGACCATGTCTGTAAGCGACATCGTCGTTTTCGATAAGGATTTCACGGACGGAGATGTGCTGTTCTTGGCGGCTTCAGTGGAGTCCCGTTCGGAACATCCGCTGGCAAAAGCCATCGTTGCTTTCGCGGCATCGCAAGGAATTTTAGTACAAGATACAGCAGAATTCTCGGCTGTATCGGGTCGCGGCGCAGAGGCATGGGTGGGTGGCACGCATGTGCTGTGCGGAAACGAGACTTATCTCGAAGAGAATAAATGCGGCCCGGCCCCGGCGGGGACATTGGAGCGTTTCAGAGAACAGGGAAAGGTCGTCGTTCTTGTTGCTTCGGAAGGGAAATCGATCGGTTGCATGGCTCTTTCCGACATTCCCCGGCCATACGCCCGCGACACTGTATCCGTTCTGGAAGGAATGGGTGTGAAGACATCCATGCTCACGGGAGATCACCGAACATCCGCAAAGTATGTAGCGGAGCATGCGGGCATAAGCGATGTTCATTCAGAGATGTCGCCGTTGCAGAAGATGGAATTTGTCAAAGACCTGCAGACCTCGGGAGAGGTCGTGTGCATGATCGGAGACGGCATCAACGACGCACCTGTGATGAAATCCGCCGACGTGGGCATTGTTATGGGCGGAATAGGGAGCGACATCACGATAGGGGCGGCGGATGTCGTACTGATCGGAGACGATCTGTCCAAGGTGCCGTATCTCCGCAGATTGTCCGGATCGGCGGTGAGGACGATAATGTTCAACATTGCCGTTTCGATGTGCATCAACTTCGTGGCTGTAGCTCTGTCCGTGGCCGGATATCTGGATCCGATAACCGGTGCGCTCGTCCATAATGCCGGATCGGTATTGGTGGTAACCAATGCCGCTCTGTTTTACGATCGTAATTTCATGAAAAAGACGAGTGATCAGGCAATCAGGAAACCCCTGACCGCCTGATTGCCTCCTTCACTCTTTCCATGAGACCGATCATACCTATGCCGTGTTCTCTGAACATCTTCCCGCTCACGGCCGGATGGGCAAACGGAACAAAAGGCAAGTTCCCGGGTGCCAAAGAGGAATACAGCGGGTCTCCGACAATGATCTCATATCGTTTGGATATGTTTATGAGATCGTTCTCGTCCCGCAAAACGATATCTCTCTTTCCTGCCGTCTTATCATGCAATCCGAAGAACGTTGCAACGTCGCTTCCGAGTCCCGTCTCACGGAAAATCTCCCTGCGAAGCGAGTCCGAGACGACATGGTCCCCGATAATCAGGATGTTTCCGCTTTCCCGCGTTTCTTCGTATCGATTCCCTTTGATGAAATCCTTTATCAGTTCCGTATTCGCGGCTCCGATCGGCGCGGAGGCTATGAACGGCATGTTCAGACTGTTCTCCAAATACTCGGCAAATTTCATTCCAGATGATGATACCGCGATATTGGCATCAGCGCAGCCTATGTCCGTGAAAGCCGCAAGGCCGTCCGCAGGGCTTCCGAATCCAATGGATCGGTGCGAATCGGCAATAGCATCCGCAAGGATTTCCATCGCACTTCCGTCGCCGTAATCGTAATGCGAGTGTCCGAGTATGTTTATTTTTCCCCGGTTTGGACACGACAACACAGAAAATTTCTTTTCCAGAGCGAACATCGACTTTTCTATGCCGTTATGATAATATCCGTATCCGTTCGTAGGCACTCCGACAGACGGTATTCCGATCACTTTTTCCAAATCATCCGCCGCGCCGGTTATGTCACATCCTATGAGGTCCGGGATAGGAGTTCCCACGATGGCCGTAAAACAGGGGTTGTATATTTCGCAGGCTTTTCTCATATTTTCGATCAGCGCATGATCGTTCCCCATAACCGCATCGATTTCTCTGAGCGCAGAGTTGAACACCATCCCCGGCGAAGAGAACCACCGCGGGTCATCGTATCCGGTGTAGTTTCCGATGCAGCCGGTGGGTCCGTGCACCGCTACGAGTCCCCCGATATCCGATAGGAACGATGCCGCACCGGAATAATCTGTCGCGAATGACGGCAGTTTCATGAACAGGCGGGCCATCAGAGCACCAGACCGTATTCGTCCATCGCGGTTTCCAGATCTTTTTCGGAGTCAATGCTTTCCGCGAGCATTTTCATCAGTTTGTTTACCGCGTAATATCCGAACACGCCTTCATCGCAGACCAGAGGTGCCACCGCACCGGTTTTTGTGAAATACGCGGCGTTAAATCCTACAGATATGTCCGGGGATCCGCAGATGCCGACTGCTTTCAGCATATCCGCGTTCTCGGTGTCGATTTCGCGGATGTGCGGTGCATTTTCCAGAACCCACCTCTTCGCTTCCGCATCATACGGCGCGGATGACTCTCCGAATACCGATTCGACGTTGAAACCGTATTTTATCAGAGCTTTGACGAGTCCCCACGGCGCACATGCAGATGAAGTGCTGACGGCGACGGTCCTGTCGCCGACGGCCATTTTTGTTCTGTCGATTTCCTTTTGGGTTTCGGCTACATATTCCGACAGATCTGTTTCGGATCCAATCGCAGAGAATAGCTTCGAATATTGATCGCCGATCTCGTCCATATCATAACTTACCGGAAGGAAGACAAAGGGGATTTTCGGCGACATGTCCTCGGCGGCCAGTCTGCCGTCGGGATGGATCACGAGATTCAGTCCTGCAGACCCCATTTTTCTGAAGCTGCCGAAGGAATTTTTTTGGGAAATGTGGTCGGGGCCTTCCCATCCGCATCTTTTCAGAACGGCTGGAAGCTCGCATCCGCCGTCCAGAGGATAATCGCTTCCGATCAGATTGACTCTTCGGTCTTCTTTTCCGTCGAGGTCCACAAGGCCGTATATTCTTGAATGTATTGTCTGAGCGGGGGTCGGACCGCTGCCCGCTACTATAGGATTCATGCGGCATATCTGGAATACGATATCCTCGTTTCTCCGACGGAGTTCCTCCAGGATGCCGGTTTCGTCCGCTCCCGACATGTAGAGTGAGCAGCAGAAATAAATTAAAATTGCTTTCGGACGGATCGGCAGTCTCTCCAGAACGGATTCCACTCCGTCGTAAAGCGCATCTTCCGTCATGCCGGCGGAGATTTCATATTCCTCCAGGAAGAGATAGCTGACCCGCCCTCTATAGCCGAGACTTATCGACGATAGTGATGTATGCCTTCCGCATGACGGAGGACAGAGGAACAGAAGATGCGATTCCGGAACGTCGGCACCCACCCGGGCAACTCCGAAACCGCCGAATGATGCCGAACAGAAATACAAACCGTCGGTCATCCCCTCACCTTTGCGGCCAATGCTCTGTACAGGCCGGAGATACGTGAGTCGGGATACATTTCCATGGCGGTCTTGCCGGCTTTCTCCGCTTCCCTAACCAAAGGATCGCGTTCCAGTCTGAACGCCACTTGCGTTCCGATTTCCGCCGATGCCTTTTCCACGGCATCGTCTTCGCCGTCCGCTCCTTTAGGATTATAGATGAGTCCTTTCAGTTCGGCATACCCTCTCCCGGAGAAACTCCTCACCGCTTCGGATATGTTGTTTGCGGCATAGAGAGACATCATTTCACCGGATGTTACGATGTATACGTCATCGGAATAGCCTCTGCGGATCGGCATTGCGAATCCTCCGCACACGACATCCCCCAATACATCAAAGAGAACAACGTCCGGATTGTACTCCCGGTATGCTCCCAGCGATTCCAAGCGATCGAATGCGGTTATTATTCCTTTTCCGGCACATCCGCTTCCCGGCTTGGGGCCTCCGGATTCCACACACAATACTCCCGAATAACCTTCGAATACGATATCGTCAAGACGGACATCTCCTCCTTTGGATGATATTGCCGACAGTACCGATTGTATTTTCTTTCCTCCTCTGAGGCCCAGAGTGGAGTCTCCCTTAGGATCGCAGCCGATCTGAATGACCTTCAGCCCGCTCTCAGACAGAGCGACCGATACATTGGATGCGGTGGTTGATTTTCCGACACCGCCCTTCCCGTAGAACGCGATCTTCTTCACAGTATCACCTTATGGATATGGGCAAAACATATCTTAATACGCCGCCGCCGATCTCCACCTCGCCGATGGCAGTATTCACTCCGAATACATTCCCTATCCTTTCTTCTGTAATGATCTCGTCAGTCATACCTCCGATTGCCGTGCCGCCCCTCGACAGCAGCAGTGCCTTGTTGGACACTCTGAGGGCATGTTCAGGATAGTGCGTGTTGATTATGCACGAAACATCTGCAGATATCTCCTTGATTGTGTTCAGTATCTTCAGTTGGTTGTGGTAATCCAGATTGGATTCCGGCTCGTCCATTATCAGAATCTCCGGCTCCGATGCAAGCGCACGCGCTATCAGAACCATCTGCATCTCTCCCCCGCTGAGAGTTTTGAACGAACGGTCTTTCAGCTCCGTGATTCCCAAATAATCCAATTTGTCATGAGCTATTTCGACATCCTTGGAAGACGGTTCGCTGAATGTGGGGATATGGGGACTGCGCCCCAGAACCACCATGTCAAGAACCGTACAGTCGAAAGAATATGATTTCGCCTGCGGAACATACGCTATTTTTTTAGAGAATTCTCTTCTTGATATCTCCCTTACGTCTCTTTCTCCGAGGAGCACCTTTCCTTCTTTCAATCCGAGGATGTTCACCATACATTTCAGCATCGTCGTCTTGCCGGATCCGTTCGGTCCCAATATGGCCAAAATATCGCCGTCTCCGATTTCTGCATTAACGCCTCTGAAAAGGAACGATCGATCATATCCGAATCCTCCGTTTTCGATTCTGAATATCATGTCCATCCTCTCCCTCTCCAAATGAATATGGATGCGAACAGCGGGGCTCCGACAATGGCAGTAAGAATGGACAGCGGCAGTTCCTCCACGGACGCGGTACGCGCCACGGTGTCCATAGCCAGCATGAATATTCCACCGATGGATATGCATAACGGCAGCACATAGCGGTTATCTGTGCCGACAAGCAGACGGGCAACGTGAGGTATCACAAGGCCGATCCATCCGATTAAACCGCATACCGATACTACAGCGGCCACAACCAATGTCGATGCAAGTACAGCGGTCCATCTGACTTTCTTGGGATTGTGACCGAGTGCTCTCACTTCATCATCGGACAATGTCAGTATGTTGAGTCTCCATTTCATTACATATATCAAAACCATCCCGGCAACGAACATCGGAAGGGCCACTATTATCTTAGAATAGCTGGCTCCGGACAGTGTTCCCATGAGCCAATACGTTATTTCAGGGAGTTTTGACATGGGGTCTGCCACGTATTTCACAAGCGACACCATCGCGGAGAACAATCCCGCAACGATTATCCCGGAAAGAACGATCATCAAAATGGAATCGGACCTTGATGATTTGCAGAGCGCGAACACCGCCGCGATCGCGGCCAATCCGAATGCCACAGCCATCAATTGAGTGGCCGCGTCATTGTTGAACAAGAGAATTCCGGCGGCTGCACCGAATGCAGCTCCCGACGACACTCCGATCACGTCCGGCGATGCCAGAGGATTGGAGAATGCCGACTGGGATGCGGTTCCCGCAACGGCCAGTCCGGCTCCTGCCATGAGTGCCAAAATGACTCTCGGCGTACGCAGATTGACGACAATCGATTCGACAACTGTGGTTTCTCCTCCCTGAAAATACGTAATGTACGCGGAGAACACATCCGTTATACTGATATGATACGTTCCGATGCATACAGCCACAGCTGCAGACACGACCAGCAGCAGAAATGAAATTAAAATAAGAAGTTTGGGTCCCGGTTTCCTCATGCTATCAGTGAACCGTTATGGGTCTCCCTGCAAGGAAATCCACAATGTCTTCCGATGATGCCGTGTACCCGAAGAATTTCATGAAATAATCGGATACCGCTTCGCTGAGATCTAAATCCGAGAACAGATCCGGAAGGTTATTCTTCGCCATCCACTGCAGCACAAGTCCCGCTTCCAAAGACGGTGCGTAGGACATATACGTAGCGGACGGGAATGTCAAAACCTTTCTGTTCTTCACTGCATTGACGGAACTCCAGTCGTGTCCGCCTACTTTGTTATTGTAGAGATCGTCGGGAGTCGCCGTTCCTCCGTTTGCAAAGTATATCACATCGGGATTCCATTCAAGGACTCTTTCCATATTCACCTGAGCGATGCCATCGACATCTGCGGCGGCATTCACTCCTCCGCTGGCTTCAATCCAGTATTCGGAATAATGGTTGGATCCGGCCACCAATAATGATGTCGAAGTGTACGAGAATATTATCAGAACTTTCGGTTTTTCCGACTCGTTTACATCGGCAATTTTCTCGGCGATTTCATCTTGGACATCGTTGTTATAGCTGATGAGCGAGTCCGCACGGCCATTGTCTCCGAACACCTCTTCCATCTGTTTGAGCCACAGTTCAAGGTGGTTGAACACATTCAGGCCGTCTTTCGAATTGTCTCCCATGGCTGTTTGGAAACCAACCGCCGGAAGTCCGACATTTGTGATCATAGTGTAATCGCTTTTCGTTTCCGCCGTGTAGAACACAACGTCAGGGTTCAGACCTAGCACGGTTTCCGCATTGGTGTCGGTACCGGTCGGGAACACAGTTTCGATGCTGTCCAATCCCGGATAGATCTTTCCGAGTATGCCTGATTTGGCATATTGCAATCCCGGAGATCCCACACCCACCAGCTTATCGGGGCCGTCGGCGTAGTATGTGTAAACAGGAACTACGGGGTGCATTCCGGTGACGACGATTCTATTGATTTCACCGGGAACGGTTACCTCATTTCCCGCAAGATCCACGAACGTTCTGCTGTCGGGAGTTTCATCACTTCCCTTATCATTAGTCATAAAAACCGCTCCGATACCGGCAATGACAACTATAGCTGCAACAATTGCTACCAAAATAATGGTTCTGTTTGCCATGTCTGTCGGAGTCACTATCGCTATTTAGTGTTATTGGCGGGATTATTCGTATCTTATTTAGATTATCCTAAATTATTCTGCGGTTGTTACTTTTCAAAAATTATTGTTAACTGGTCTGTTATTTTTTCAAAAACGTGTCACTTATACATCACAGAATCAAATCGAAACGGGCATCTACCAAATTTATGGTATGTAGCTTTCGTATAGGTCTTTGTTCCGTTTTCTGGATGGACTGTGCTGCCACAGAGTATTAAGAAACATAACTCATTTTAGATTCGCAGACCGGTTTTTAACGGAATGATCGATCTGCCCTGAACAATCCAGTAAACCCAAACCGGTTCGTGCCTCCTGTGCATTGCGGAATATTATTTAATGAGGGCCAATATTAGAGCGTACCAACAGCCGAGGGCTCAGATGTCTTACGATTACAGCGGGATTGAAAAGAAATGGCAGGCAGAGTGGTCCGATAAAGAACTGGACCATGCCGAAAGACAGGCAGGTAAGCCGAAATTCATGATAATATTCGCATATCCCGGTGTGACCGGATTCCTTCATGTCGGGCATCTGAGAGGTTACACATATGCCGATGCAATAGGCAGGTACAAGCGCATGACAGGATACAATGTCATGTTCCCGGTGGGAACGCACGCGACCGGGAACGGCGCGATAAGTCTCGCCTCGAAGGTTTCGGACGGCGATCCTGACTTTATCGGCTATCTTCTGAGGAACGGCTGCCCCGAGGAGAAACTCGCGGACCTCGCGGACCCGATGAAGGTCGTGGATTACTTTAACACGGTTTACGTCAGCGATTACTGGAAGAGATTCGGATTCCTTGCCGACTGGAGAAGATTCACATGCACCTTGTATCCTGACTACGGGAAATTCATCCAATGGCAGTTCCGAAAACTGAACGACCTCGGACTGCTGATTCAGAAACCGTATTACTCTCCCGCGTGTCCTGTCCACGGCCCGGTTGCCGTCGATGCGTCGGAGACCGATATCTCCAAGGGCGGGAATGCAGAGGTTCAGGAATACACCCTTCTCAAATTCAGACACGGAGACGAATATCTGGTCGCAGCAACTCTCCGGCCCGAGACAGTTTACGGCCAAGTGTGTTTTTGGGTCAATCCCGATGTAGAATACACCCGTATCAAAAAGGAAGGCGAGACGTGGATAGTCTCTAAACCTGCGGCAGAGAAATTGCGGCTGCAGGCAGATGGCATAACGGTTCTCGGACCTGTATCCGGTAAGGATATGATAGGATGGATGTGCAAAGCACCCATGATATGCAGAGATATCCCCGTGTTCCCGGCATCGTTCTCGGATCCGGATGTCGGAAGCGGTCTTGTGACATCCGTTCCGTCAGATGCTCCGGATGACTGGATATCGCTGGAGGCTTTGAAAAACGATCCGGAACTGACTGAAAAATACGGTCTTTCCAGATCACTTGTCGATTCCGTGGCACCGATCTCAATAATATCAATAGACGGATATGGAGATTTCCCTGCCGGAGACATAATCAAAATAATGGGTATCGAAAGACCCGGAGACCCGAGACTTGACGATGCCAAAAAACAGGTCTACAAAGATGGCTATCACATGGGCCGCATGAAAGATACCTGCGGTCCCTTCTCCGGAATGAGGGTGGAAGAAGCTAAAGAAAAGATGAAACGGGCGATGCTGGATTCGGGAGAGGCGGAGGTGTTCTACGATCTTACTGAAGAAGTCGTATGCAGATGCGGGATGCCTGTGAGAGTAAAAAGAACTGACGATCAGTGGTTCATAAACTATGGCGACGAAGACCTCACCGAAAGGACGGGCGAACACTGCCGCGGCATGGATATCCATCCTCCAGAATTCCGCGAGAATGTGCATGCCACGCTCAGATGGTTCAGGGAACGCGCCTGCGTCAGACAGGGCAACTGGCTCGGGACCAAGTTTCCGTTAGACGGGAAATGGATAATCGAAGCAATATCAGATTCCACTCTCTACCCTCTGTATTACATAATATCAATATACGCTAATGACGGAAGGATATCTCCTGACAGTATGACAGAGGATTTCTTCGATCATGTGATACTCGGCAAAGGAGAAACAAAGAAAGTATCCGAGAACACACACATACCGGAAGATATTCTTCGGGAGATACGGGAGGATGTGAAGTATTGGTATCCTCTCGACATAAATCTGGGAGGAAAGGAACATATGACTGTTCATTTTCCCGTGTTCCTTTTCAACCACCGTGCGGTACTCCCAGATGAGATGCAGCCAAAAGGCATTCTTGTCAATTGGTACATAACCGGAAAGAAGAATAAAATATCAAAATCCAAAGGCGGTGCGCAGCCGATACCGGGTGCCGTGGAACAGTTCGGCGTAGACGCGCTCAGGCTCTATTATGCCCACGCCGCATCCATGTTTGCAGATGTGGAATGGAATGAGGACAGTGTGGTCACGTACCGTCAGAGACTTGACCGAATAATAGGTGCGGCCGAAGAGCTTCTTTCACCCGCCGGATCCGGCGAAAAGAAAGAGATAGACAGCTGGCTGATATCAAGATTCGGCGGACATATCTCATCAATAAGGTGCGCAATGGAGAAGTATGATCTCAGGCAGACAGCCACGGAAATCTATTTCGAAATGCTGAATGATTTGAAATGGTACAGCAGAAGAGGCGGAAACAACAGAGAAACGATCACCGATGCACTGAGTATCTGGATTCGGTGCATGACACCGATAACGCCCCACATTGCGGAGGAGATGTGGAGCCTCGCCGGGTTCGGCAGTCTTGTGTCGCTTATGCAGATACCCGAGGCCGGACCGATGTCCGGGTCCGCAGAGTACGGAGAAGAGCTGATCAGAGAGATCATGTCTGATGTTTCGCAGATCAGGAAGGTGACCGGGGCAGATCCAAAGAAGATAATACTTTACACATCGCCGTCATGGAAGAAGGATGTGTTAAGGATGAGCTTGGATACGGCGGACGGCGAATATCCGGACATCCCTGCGCTGACCAAAAGGTGCATGGCAGATGAGAACATGAGGAAAAACGGGAAAGCAGTATCGGAGTTCGTAAAAAAAGTGGTTACTGACCTTGCCAGATCATCCTCGGAATCCAAGATACGTATGGCAAGTATCGATGAGTACCTGATCCTGGCATCCGCAAAGGATTTCCTGAGAGAAGAGTTGGGTGCGGAAATCGATGTGTTTTCCGCCGACAGTCCGGAGATATACGACCCGCAGAATAAATCAAGGGCCGCGGTCCCGGGAAGACCTGCGATATACTTGGAGTGAGATCACTCCCATCTTCGGTACAGACTGTGGTCGATGCCGGCCGCATCCAGACATCTTCCGGCAACAAAGTTTACGATATCGTCCGCAGATTTTGGTCCGGGGTAGAATCCGGGGTTTGCATCCATTATGACCGCACCGCATCTCGCAAGTTTCAGTTCATTCTCCAGCATTATCGTGCTTTTGGGAGTCTCTCGGACAACAAGGATCGTTTTTCTGCTCTCTTTTATACAGACCGAGACCGCCCTGGATATCAAAGTATCAGACACACCGGATGCGAACTTCGCGACTGATGATTCGCTGCACGGGGCGACGAACATACAATCATAACGGAATGATCCGGAAGATATGGGTGCAAAAAGATCATCATCCTCGAATACTCTGTCGGCCAGTGCCTCTGTATCCTCGACTGACATCCCCGTCTCGCGGGGAATTATTTTCTTTGCGGTCTTCGACATCACGAGTATTTTCTCTCCCGGAAGCTCACGGAGAAGACGTATTCCGTATATGCTTCCGGATGCTCCCGTGATCGCTACTACCGACCTCAGGCCATCACCTCAGCCGGATAGTTTCAAGATTGAACGGTGCCTTCGCGTCAATGTTGAACTTTTTGTAGACCGATGAGGCAAAATCTGCGCATTTCCTGTCTTCGCCGTGACCGATTATGATCCGGTCCGGCCTCGGTTCCAGCGATGCGATATACTTCATCAGCTGTTTGCGGTCGGAGTGGCCGGAGAACCCATCAACGGTCACGCGGTTAATATCTATGTTCAGAGACACCGATTTTCCTTTCTGATTAAGCGTTATGTCGCGGCGTCCCCTCTGTATTGTGCGGCCTATGCTCCCTTCGGACTGATAACCGACGAATACCAGCGTGTTTTTAGGCTCGTCAGCCCATTCTCTGAAATACTCCAGAACCGGACCTCCCGACATCATACCGCTTGTGGCGAGAACAATGCACGGGTCCGGAGAGTGGCATATCTCCCCCCTCATAGCGGATGTCTCCACTCTTTTGAATATCGGCGACAGAAACGGATTCTCATTCCGCTGGAAAATCTGTGTCCTGAGATGGCTGTTGAGATACTCCGGATATGCCGTATGTATTGCCGTGGCCTCCCAGATCATACCGTCCAGATACACATTCATGGTCGGGATCTTGCCTGTGCGCATGAGTTCTTCGATTACAAGCATTACCTCCTGCGACCTCCCGACGGCGAACACGGGAATCAAGACCTTGCCGCCGAGTTCTGACGCATGCTCCAGTATGCTCTTCATCTCATCGGAAGCATCCTTCCTTGACGGCTGAACATCATTGCGGCCGCCATATGTAGATTCTATGACCAAGGTCTCTAACCGGGGGAACCTGCTGTTAGCAGGATTGAAAAGCCAGGTTTTCTCGTATTTGGTGTCGCCGGAGAAGGCCACATTGTGCAGACCGTCCCCGACATGGAAATGCGCTATGGCAGATCCCAGGATGTGTCCCGCATTGTAGAACGTCAGTCTCACATCCGGAGCGATATCGGTGGTTTCGTTGTATTTGAGCGGGATTGTGTGCATTATCTCTTTGCGGACATGCTGAGCTTCATAGTAGGCTTTCTTCGCTTCCCCGAATCCGAGTTTTATGTTGTCAAGCTGGAGAAGAGCCATTAGGTCCCTTGTCGGCGGGGTGCAATACACCGGGCCGTCGTATCCGTATTTGAAAAGTGCAGGCAGGGTGCCGCAATGATCGAGATGTGCATGCGTGACGACCACCGCATCTATGTCTTTGAGCGGCTGAATCTCAGGTATAGCAAAATACGGAGTGGCATCGCTGCCGGGGTCGAGACCGCAATCTATGAGTATTTTGCTCTCCCTTGTGGTGAGAAGGGTCGCAGATCTTCCGACCTGTCTGAATCCCCCCATTGCAGTCATCCTCACCCATTGTTCCCCTTCAAGCATCGGCCTTACAAGCCTCCTTGCAACAGATTTCAGCATTTTGTGCCTATCGTCTCTGTACGCTCTTATGTATCCCCTTACGTCGGACACTGTCTTCGACGGAATCGGAGGGGCTCTTATCACCTTGACATTCCACCCCGACTCTTTCTTTATGTCTAAAAGCAACTGCCCTTCTTTACCCATGACTTCATTAGGATTTATTGCCTCGATTATCGCTTCGCCGGTTTCCTCCAGAAAGTTTATGTCGAATATCTCTGCGGATTCAGGTATCATCGAACGTATCTTCTTCTCAACCTTTTGGGGGTCGGCAAGAGCCGACGGATCAGGTCGGATATCAACTCTTCTTCTGAGATTCTGGGCGAGCATTCTTGGTATGTCATCGTCGCCGGAGAACTTATCGTACTCCGAAGTGTATATAATTACAACCGAGCCTTCGAACTCAATCGCAGATATATTCATATCAGACGGTACCAGCCGCTTGACCTCGTTTCTGAGGTTTTCGAACAGTCTATCGGGGTTCATGTAAATCCTGCTTCTTACAACGGTAATCCTGAAAATGTTTGATACTTCGGCCTTTTCCCGCGGGAAGGCCTCTTACGGCAAAATCCCGAATATTTGATCCGTGCGATCAATTCGGATATCTGAATCCAAGCTCTTCGCAACGGGATCTTATCAGGTCCTGCGGTGTCTCGTCGTATCCTTTCGGTCCTATATGGGATATTATCATGCCGTCTCCGGATGCGCTGTCCCTTTTCCTGGAGGAGTTGAGTGCGGTTATGGCTGCATCAGTTGCCTCTTTCTTCGTCATGCCCTCTTTGTAGGAGGCTTCCAAAGAACCCATCGCAAAGGCCGAACCTGAACCTATGGAAGTGTAATTATCTTCTATGTACCCGCCGGCACCGTCGACACTGAAGACATGTCCGCCAGAAGCGTCATATCCTCCGACAATGAGTCCGAGATAGAATCCGTTACGCATAACATTGCCTACGAGCGTAGCTGCCGCATTCACCGACATCGGCGACCCTCTTTTCATCGAATATATCGATATTTCACTCTGAATAAATCTTACCATAAGCTGAGCATCGCCGACTACGCCGGCGATTGTCATTCCGATATTATCCGCGAGAGGATATACCTTCCGGACATTGCTATGTGCGATCACGTTACCCATCGTCGCTCTCTGATCGGACGCAAGGATCACGCCGTCCTTTATCTTCAACCCTATGGTTGTTGTTCCCGTTTTAAGAATGTCCTCTTTGTTCATTTCTGTCCCTTCGCTGCGTAATGAATTGCAACTAAAATAAATCCATGTCTGAGATATGGATGCTACTGTTCCCTATTGCCCATTGGCTTATTATACTTTCCCCAGCCCAAAAACGGTATCGTTCGGTTACGGCGTATGCTTGTAGGCAACGTAATGCTTTATTCTCACCATTCGGCCGATGGCAGGAGCTACGATATGTTCCGTTGGAGGATACACATCGAAACAGTGCCCTGTGCACTCTGAACGGCAACCGTCAGTTCAATGTATTTATTTCTGGGGCTGTCCTGAATCACTGCAGAACACATCCTTTCTGTCTGAAAACAGGAACCGACCACGGCACCTCACACCAATGGACAATGATATCATCCAACTTTCGCAGGTTTAATTACACTGAAGACAATCCCCTCCGGGAGAGGGGTGTGACCGTATGGAAGTTGAAGAATGGTTAGGTGAGTACAACCGGTTGGGCATTGATATTTGGCAGAAAAAGTACTGTTACAACGGAGAGACTTTCGACCAGTGGCTGGACCGCGTCAGCGAAGGGGACGGCGACATCAGAGAGATGATCAAAGAAAAGAAATTTCTTTTCGGAGGACGGATACTGGCCAACCGCGGTCTGCACAAAACAGGGCTGAAAATAACCTTGTCGAACTGCTATGTCGTAACCCCTCCAGAAGACTCCATCGAATCTATTTTTGAGTGTGCAGGAAAACTTGCAAGAACATTCAGTTACGGAGGGGGAGTCGGAATCGACCTCTCGAAACTCGCCCCGCGCGGCGCGAAGATCAACAATACGGCATCGGAAACCTCGGGAGCTGTTTCGTTCACCGATCTGTATTCGATGGTCACCGGCCTGATAGGACAGCACGGAAGGAGAGGCGCACTGATGCTGTCAATCTCGTGCGAACATCCCGACCTTGAGGAATTCATGTACGTAAAGACGGATGTCGATCGGGTGACCAAGGCCAACATGTCGATAAGGATGACGGACAAGTTCATGGAATGCGTCAGGAACAAAGAGAACTTTGTTCAGAAATTCCGCCGTCCGGAGACCAAAGACGCAATCGAAAAGAACCTGAACGCCTACGAATTCTTCAAAAAACTATGTTATGCGAACTGGGACTTCGGAGAACCCGGGTGCCTATATTGGGACAGAATCGAATCGTGGAACCTCCTCAGCGAGTTCCCCGACTATCACTACGCAGGAACGAATCCCTGTGCCGAAGAACCCCTTCCGGCAGGAGGAAGCTGTCTCCTCGGAAGCATGAACATGGCGGCTTTTGTGAATGACGGAAAATTCGACGAGGATGACTTCAGAAAGACCATACGCATATGCGTCAGGGGCCTGAACGATGTCCTGGATGAAGGATTGCCGCTGCATCCTCTGCAGGAGCAGAGAGACTCTGTCAGAGATTGGAGACAGATAGGACTCGGAATAATGGGACTCGCCGACATGCTGATCAAACTTGAACTTGAGTACGGAACCATGGAGGCCATGGACTTCTGCCACAGGATCGGCTTTATAATGGCAGACACAGCCATACAGGAATCGGCAGTGCTTGCAAAAGAGAACGGAAAGTTTCCGAAATGCAATACAGAACTCATCATGCAATCGCCTTATTTTCTGGAGAACACTACCGAAGAGACCAGAGAACTCGTCCAGAAATACGGCCTGAGGAACTCCCAGCTGCTCACAATAGCCCCTACCGGCACGCTGTCTACAATGATAGGGGTATCCGGCGGAATAGAACCCATATTCGCCAACTCATACGAGAGGAGGACCGTTTCACTCTCGGATCACGACGAATATTACAAAGTATACACTCCGGTCGTCAAAGAATACATGGACAGACATGGCATAAGCGATGAAAATAACCTTCCGAGGTTCTTCATAACGGCTCAGAATCTTGATTACAAACAGCGTCTCAATCTGCAGGGCACGTGGCAGATGCATATCGATGCATCCATCAGCTCAACCGTGAACCTGCCGAATGATTTCCCGGAGACGGAGGTTTATGGCCTTTACATGTACGCCTGGCAGATAGGCTGCAAAGGTGTCACAGTATTCAGAGACGGCTGCAAACGTTTAGGCATCCTTTCGGCAAAAGAGAAAGAGTCGGAGAAAGAAGAAGAGGCGGAAAGCGGAAAGCGAAAGAAAAGAGGATTCGTCGACAACGTGGCGGACGATGTGGTAGGCAAGAAAAGGAAACTGATGACAGGCTGCGGAAGCCTTCACTGCACCGCATTCTTCGATCCTCACAGCGGAGAACTGCTGGAAGCCTATCTCAACAAAGGTTCCACGGGAGGATGCAACAACTTTATGATCGGCCTATCGAGAATGATTTCTCTGGCCGCTAGGAGCGGGTGCGACATCAACTCCATTGTCGATCAGCTCAAAAGCTGCGGTTCGTGTCCTTCGTACGTCGTCAGAACATTCACTAAAAGGGATACGAGCAAGGGATCATGCTGTCCGATGGCAATCGGACGGGCACTTCTGGACATGCACAATGAGATGCAGAGAGAGGTGAAAGGAATAACGTTCGAGGCCGAGAACGAAGAGAACGCAGCCAAAGCCAAATCCACAGTCAACCCATGCCCAAAATGCGGTGATGAACTGCAATTTCAGGGTGGATGCAACATCTGCAAATCGTGCGGATGGACAAAGTGCGACTGAATTCCTTTATTCAAACTTCATTATTTTTTCATATTGATTTGTAACGGCATATTGAAGGATCAGCGCAATGCCTATGCCGGCCAGCACTCCCGTGGCGACTCTTGCGGCGAGGAGATCATATCCCGAAATGTACTCTGCAGCCCATTCGGCGGCAGTCGACAGTATCATGACCGCTCCCGCATAAACCAATAGTTTGTTTCCCGCGTAGATCTTTCCTATTGCCTCATCTGCAGCCGCCAGTCCCAATATCACTCCGAGAAGGATAGATGTATCTCTGTGGCAGAATGCCATCTGGGACCCGTTAATGATGAATGATCTGGATTCCTCCTGATGGCAGAAGAGGTCTCCCAAAAAGTAGACGGCCCGCGTAACGGGGTCTGCGTGAGAGAGACTGTCCCAATTCTCAATGACACCCGCACGCCCGTCAAGGCCGGTGAACGATCCGTGCGGATAGATGAGAGGAATAAGAATCATGAGAACCATAAACCCCGAGAGAAACAGCATAAACATCCTGCCCGGGGCGGATCTCTCCATACCGGACGATTACCTTCGCCGTATATATCCTTGATTCTTACGCAGACTTTCGAAATAGACTGCCTCAAAAACGTGTGCATGATCAAATAAGGCCAATCGATCCTGATCTGATATTCAGATGTCTGTTCGACCGATATGAACTTCAAATAGAACCATTTGTCAATAACCGATGAGTCATAGAATCGGAACATGTCAAACGCCACTGAGATACGTTACCGTCTGTGACCGGAATGATGTATTTGTTATGGTCCTCTCCATCGCGGCTAAGCCTCATTCAGTCCAACCGTTCATTTCCGAGTATGACGAAACAAAAGTCAGATCCAAAGCCAGCGACGGATCCATGATCCTTTTATCCGGTGTCTGAAGAACTCATCTGCAGATATGAAGCGGGAACCCATTTCCTTAACACATCGCTCGTAACGGCGGGAGAACGAACCATGGAAATGCAATCTTGTTTTCGCTGAATCGTGCGCTATTCTTGCAAGGGTATTTTCGCATTCTCCATGGTGTTTTTTGTCACGGGAACTTGTGAATGTGTCGAAAAATATCAGCGGCATCCACCGTCAACGGTCCCTCAAAGGCTCACAGCCGAACATAACGCGAACACAGCCATCGATACGGGAAGCATTGCTCCCAGTCTGTACATAATATCCCTGACATCGGTCTTGCCGCCGAGCAGAGATGTCAGAACAGAGATCAGCGCACACAGCTCTATCAGGTACACGGAAATTATTGCAGATGTGTTTCCCAGGTCCACACCGTCCATCACCTTTGATATGGGATTCAGCATGGTCACGCTCATTCCCAGAACCAAAGGCGCAAACACCGCCGCTGTTCCGACCATCATGTCGGTCATGCTCTTCAGTTTGGTCTTTATTCCTCTTCTGACGGCATCCTGGTCCTGAAGCTGTCTGCCGACAGACACTGCGAGTCTTCCGGCATCTCTCGCATCTTTGGTGGAACATCTGTATACATCGCACAACACATCCGATATTCTGGAAGACACTTTTCCTACCGAACTGTTTATTGCAGAACATACGTCGCCCCTGCACATCCTCAGCCCTGCGGATACATCCTCGGATATCGCGAGGCATTCCGGCTTGGAACCGACGGCTGCAGTGACCGCAGTTTCGTAATTTTCTCCGGAAATCAGACGGCTGCCGAGTTCGAATACCGAATCCTGAAGTGCCGCCTCCTGCTTCTCCCTTGTTTTCTCACGATTCACGTACGGCATCGCAACCGCCAATGATGCCGCACCGGTTACTCCTGCGGCGGCCATTACTGAGATTCGGATGTCGCCTGTCACAATAAAACAGACAGCCGCCGACGGAACAATCAGCATTATTGGAAAAATGTATCTGACATCGGTTTTCCCGGACGGTCCCGCGAACGGATTTTTTTCTCTGACCGATACGATCGCCAATGTCATCGCCGCGGGAATCAATACCAGCGTCACAATGGTTATCGGACCGGATCCTATCGGTGAATTGCCGAAGATTCCGCCGATGTTAAGCATCGGAAGTATAGACATAAGGACCATCGGCACCATTATTCCGAGACCGAAGATCATCATGCATGGGATATTCAGAGACGTACTGTATCTTTCCCCGATATCCTTCAGACCGCTCAGGGATATCTCGGATGCGCTGGTCAGCATCCTCTCCCTTTCAGGACGGTCTGATGATACCGATGCGGCCATCGCCATGTGTACCGCCCTCTTGTATGCCACGGCTTCAGACGGGACACCAGAAAGCATTTCCGATAACCCTCCGGATATATCCGGTATCTGTCTGGTGTCTGCTTTTATGACGATATCTCTGAACATCTTGGCCGATTTTTCCGGCCCGTTGTCCGCGACATCTCTCACTGCTGTGTCGATGGAACCTCCTCTCTCTATGACGGCGGACATCATGCCGATGACCGTCGGTGCCTCATTGACCAGTCTGTTCGGGTTCCCGGTATTTTTCGCAGACACGTCAGACACCTATCCCGGTTAGACTGCTGAATTTTGCCTTAAACGATATGAGAACATCTTCGGCGGTGTTTTCCCTTGACCTGGAAACATGGTCGTTGGCTATCCCGATCCACTCCGGGCCATGGTATTCCTCCCCATGTACCTTTCCGGCATCGGCAAGGAATGATCTTATGACTGCTCTCGCTCTGATCTCTTTGGAGATGTCCGACTTGTTCATTTGAGATGATGAAAGAATACGTTTCATCACCGGAGAAGAGAAAAGCATTGAACTGTCGGAGATATCGATGAATTCTCCTGCTGCATCCGCGGTTGCCGCCACTTCATTTACTTTTCTTATCTGATTGCCCGTCCTTCTGTCCCTGACAGTTCCCAGCGTAACCAATATATCCGTGGCCATGAACGCTTCCGGCGGGATGTTCATGTCATGCACAACCCTTTCATAGACCGATCTTGCCGAATCTCCGTGTATGGTTCCCATGATGGAACTTCCCGCACGTCCGGTCCTCATGCTCTGATACATGGTCCTGGCCTCTTCCCCTCTGACCTCCCCGAGAACGATAGCCGATTCTCCCATTCTCAGTGATACTCTCAGAGCTTCATCGGCCCTGGACAGACTGTCGCCGTTCATCCTGTTGTCTATGAGCATTGATTGGACTTTATATCCCATCCGTCTCATTCTCGCACTCGGCAGTTCCATTGTGTCTTCGATCGTCAGTATTCTCTGTGACAGCGGAAATTCAAACATCAGAGATGACAGAAGCGAACTCTTTCCTGCCCCTCTTGCACCGCATATCAGGAATGTCGATCTGTTGTCAACAAGGAATGAAAGCATACCTGCCACTCTCGGGTCCATCGTTCCGTTTGCTATCAGTCTGGTAAGTGTCCACGGTCTCACAGAGTGTTTCCTTATCGCAACGGCATCGCCGTTCGGACTCATCGGATACCCCACGACCGTGGCCCTGGCATCATGCATCTTTATGTCAGTTTCCAGGATCGGGTTTGATTCGCAGTACCGCAGTCCGCTGTCTTTCTTCAGGATATTGATGAGATTCATGATCTCTTTTTTATCTACCATGAGGTTTGTCCTGCATCTTATGTGCGAATTGTCTGCGGCGGATCCATTCATAGTTACATGAATTCTGTTTCTGTCGCACGGAGCATCGATGTATATGTCCTCGAGTTTCGTGTCCGCAAGCAGCACCTCGAATATCCCCATCCCTATGGTGTATCTGTAAACGATGTCGCACATCTCCCCGATCATCCGGTCTATCAGTTCCGTGTCCCTTCCGTAAACCGCCTCAATAGTGTCTGAGTAGTCCAAAAGCATTCTTCTGGCATGTCCGATGACGCTCTGTCTGTCCATTCTCCCGCCTTTGGTCCCGTACATTTCCCGTATACCCCGGATCACTCTTTCGATCACTGCGTTGACCGAATCCGAGTAGGAGTATTCGGCAGGGGTGAGATTGTACTCAGTTTCTCCGTCTGCAGCCGTGCCGACCGTGACTTTTCCGCCCGGCTGAACGTAATCGAAAGTATTTTCGAGATCTTCTTTTCTTCCCACAAGCCAACAGTCCGCATACACCGGTTTGGTTCGCATGTTGCATTCCGAAAGAGATACCAGCCCGTCCAGCATGGATCTTTTGGAGATCGTCTGCGGAACTTGGCTTTTGCTTCCATGCCCTTCCTGAACCTCCGCCGGGAATGTCCCGTATTCAGCCGGCTCGTATGTCGTACTGTAAGACGGCAATGCAGTCGGCTGCGGGTTACAGTACTGATTGTTCTCCTGATCGCTGTAGTCCGTTATGATAAGCCGATCGTTGTAACTCACCTCGTGGATGTTCCTTTTGTTGAGTCTTCCCACAAATGACGAAAGTACTCTCGCCATCAGATATCACCCAACCTTGCGACTTCCACCGATACTTTTTTCCTTATGTTTTCGATCCCCAATTCGGCCTGATCGAGTGCTCTGTACGTCTTCTGCATACATGCACTGCATTCCGCATTCTGCGTGCGGAAGGAACCGAGCCTGCCTCTGGCAGAATCAAAATTCGGATCTGGAAATCCGGACCATATTATCTCTGAGACCTTCTGATATGAATTTATGCATTCCGAACATGTCTTTTTGCAGCCGTTTTTCCCGACCGGCATCATTGACTGATAAAGAATTGCCATTTCGCAAAGGGCATCTGTTGCCGGCCCAAATAGTTCCAGGTCTCTGCTCGTTCTCAGCCTGATCCTCGAAGCATTGCCCTGCTGTGAAATATTGGATACTATACATCTTAGACACTCGGATGACCTGACATCCGGTATCTTCCTGCATCCTCTGCAGTCTATACAGAGGACGTCGTCCATAAGTTCCGCTCCCAGTCTTCTTCTGTCGCTCTTTTTGGTTGTTTGGAATATCTGTCCGATTTTCATATAACTTTTATCTTTTGTTTGCAGTATTAATAACGGACTCTACAATTAGCGACGTAAAGTTCTCAGAATTGCATCATATGTGTGCCGGTTTATCTTTCGGAATCGACATGCCGACTGGGGGAGTAGCTGCAACCGTGCCTGCACACCGGAATATTCTCCGGACATCGTGATTTATTGACATAACCGCGCGGTACAGAAACATCGGAACATCACAGGAGGAAAATATGGGATTCGTCAAATGATGAAAACCGCGTCATCCTTTGATCTTAAATATGTTGATAGGACCGCCGAATGCTGTCTCTGAGGATCGGTTCTCTTCGGAAATGCGAAAGAAAATTTGTGCGGAGTATACCAAGGAAAGGAGAAGAATAAAACTGAAAGAAAGGGATGAGAAAATAGTTAAAAGTAAGAGAGGCCCCCGCAGAATCTGCGGCGGTATCTTCTGTGTTTTGTTAAAGATAAGGATTCAGGTGTCGTTCCCTTTCTCACTGTTCCTTTCCGCGTTTAAAGAAGAACAGAGACATCCATGCGATCGCAACACAGGCAAAGAACACTGCGATTATGACTATTGGCATCCAATAGGATACACTGTTTCCGCCGTCTGTACCGTCGCCTGTGTTTCCGTTACCGGAACCGTTTCCGGAATCATTGCCGTTACCGGAGTCTTCTCCCGAACCGTTACCGCCGTCTGCGGTTACTGTTGCGGTTACACGCACGTTCGAGTATATCTCGGATATTCTGTATGATCCATCAGACTGTGCAGTAAGATTTGCTATTCCCTCTATGACGGGAACGGCAGAGTATCCTTCCGGTGTCTGTACTGAAAATACAAGACTTCCTTTTCCTGTAACACATATCGGCTGAGATGCGGGAGAACCGTTAACATATACCGTATAGTCGGAACCGGAATCGAATGTAACGTAATACTGTATGAGTTCTCCGTATGCCGTTAAGGAGATATCTCCGGATACGTACTGTACGGTTAACGGATTGTTTTTGGAATTATGTACCGAAGACTCGGGGTATACCTGCCACTTATCGAATGCGTACTCTCCGTACATCAGAGCAGTTACGGTAAAGGTGTCGCCGTGGTTTACCGCGAACGGTTCTGTGTACTGCTCTGTGCATATAACGGAACCGTCTCTGGTTACGGTGTATCCGAAACCGGATACTCCGGTTTCTTTCGCAATGGTTACGGTATATGTATTAACATCCCATTTTGAATCTTCTGTATTCCAAGTGAACTTGGTATTGCTGTAATACAGTTCTCTTTCTCCGTCTCCGGCTATTCCTCCTTTTCCGTCTTTGCTGTTGGGATCGTAATCCGAGGAACTGATATCTCTCAGGGTCAGAGACACTATGGTGTCATCGGACATTCCGGGCAGTTTCCAGTCCGTTCCGTCCTTGAAATACTTGTCTATTATTCCATTCATTAAGAGTGTTTTCTCCTCACCGACAAGTCCGCCTGTTACGGTCACGGATGTCAGGCCGGTGCAGTTCTGGAATGCGGCGTTATTGATTGTCGCCTTGTCTGGTATGACGACAGATGTCAAGCTGGTGCAACCCAGGAATACACCGCCTATGATGGATGTTACACTGTCGGGTATGACGACGGATGTCAGGCTGGTGCATCTTTGGAATGTAGCGTTGTTAATGATTGTCACCGTGTCCGGTATTGTTACAGATGTCAGGCCGGAGCCTGCGAATGCACTGACGCCGATTGATGTCACGCTTTTCGGTATATTTATAGAGGTCAGGCTGGTGCAGCTATAGAATGCAGTGCTGCCGATCTCTGTCACCTTGTCCGGTATGATGACAGAGGTCAGGCCGGTGCAGTTATAGAATGCACCTGAACCGATGGTTTTCAAATCATCATTCATTGTCACAATTTTGAGACTTGCGCATTCTATGAATGCAGAGGTGCCGATGACTGTCACTTTGTCCGGTATGATGACGGATGTCAGGCTGGTGCATTTCTGGAATGTTCGTTCGCTGATGATTGTCACCTTGTCCGATATGATAACAGAGGTCAGTTTGTTGCAACCACTGAATGCATAGGTGCCGATGGTTTCCACGCTGTCTGGTATGACAAGGGATGTCAGACCGGTGCAGCCACTGAATGCATAGGTGCCGATGGACGTTACACTATGGAGTATATCCTGTACCATCGTGCCTCCTAGGCTTGTGCAGTTCTGGAATGCATAGGTATCGATGGTTTCCACATTGCCTTCTACTGTCACAGTTTTCAGGCTGGTGCAGTTGGCGAATGTATAGTTGTCGATGGTTGTCACCTTATCAGGTATGACAATGGATGTCAGGCTGGTGCAGTTATAAAATGTAACGTTGCCTATGGACGTCACACTTTTAGGTATATTGATGGATGTCAGGCTGGTGCAGTTCTGGAATGCCCAGTTGCCGATAGTTCCCACATCACCCTCTATTGTCACGGTTTTCAGGCTGGTGCAGCCGTAGAATGCATAGGTGCCGATGGTTCCCACATCACCCTCTATTGTCACAGTTTTCAGGCTGGTGCAGTTCTGGAATGCACTGTTGCCGATGGACGTCACGCCTGATTTGATTATGATACTCGTTATGTTCGTCCTGACGCTGTACCACGGCGTGGATGAATAACTGCTGTAATTGTTCATATTGCCGGTACCGGATATCGTAAGAACACCATCGTCCGTGAGGGTTGCTGTAACATCGCCGTTGCCGTTGGGACCGCAGTTCCAGGTACCAACAGCTGCATCCGACTCATTTTGTTCAGAGTAAGTTACAAAGACTGCTGCTGCGAGAAACAGAGCAGCAGCAAATACTACGATTATATTCAGCCGGCCGGGGAAAATATAATTCCCCCCCCCCATGTGGGCGGACGGATGTTATGA
>JAIRYF010000051.1 GCA_031267895.1 Candidatus Methanoplasma glyptotermitis | reverse complement strand
AACATCGAACACCTGCACGGGACTCGCTCGGCTCGTCCCGTGCAGGTGTTGTTCTGTTCACGGAGACAAGTGCTGAACTTTACTCGTGCGGGTGTTCACGATGTTTGTTGATTTGATATGCAGTTTTTGACAACGTAATCATTTAATATTCGTCAGCCTTTCGCTTTCTCCACAGGCCGTCGTAGCTCAGTTGGTAGAGCGTGTGACTGTTAATCACAAGGTCCACGGTTCGAGCCCGTGCGACGGCGCCATCCTTCTCAAAAAAGGGCTCTTAGCTTAGACAGGTAGAGCGCCCGGCTCATAACCGGGTGGTCGTCGGTTCAAATCCGACAGGGCCCACTACAATTCAAACAAACCGAAATTTGTTATTACATTGAGTGTCGGTGGCTGTATACGTTCTTATCCGTATTCGCACAGCTTGCGCTGTGAACGTATTGTTTTGGCTGTCCTGGCCGTTCCCGGATTTTCGTGCGGGAGGGGGCCCCTCCAGGATTGTTATCTTATTGACCACATTCATTCACAAGTATGAGGGCCTTTTCGCGTTTGGTGTCCGTTGATAATCCTTTGTCTGTCCGGTCCTGGCTGCGCCAGACGGAGCAATGAGATCTATCCCAATCGATATTCTCATTGCTTCTCGTTCCCCCGGCTGCAACATAGAATGGCGGACTGTGTCGATGAGAGAACCTTAATCCTTGATTCACGTTATCATATGTTTGGCCTGTGTTGTTTGTTGCTGCAAAACTGAATACGCATAACAATTTTTAGTTAGGAGGTCTCCTGCCTTGCGCCAGCATACGATTCGTGTGTCATCTTAAAACATTATTTGTAAATTCATATAATAAATCATTTTTATTATAACGTAATTGAATTAATGGAAATAATTAAATCATATATGGAACATTCTGAACCATGCGGAAATTCCTTGGAAGGAAAAGCGAATTAGACTCCCTCAATGAGTGGTACAACGGCGGGAAATTTGAGTTCGTCGTGATGTACGGCCGCCGCCGTGTCGGGAAGACCTCGCTCATCAGGGAGTTCATCAAGGATAAACATTCCATCGTCATCGACGCGATGCGCGTGAAAGGTAATGGAAACCTCCGTAGCATGAGGGAGGCCGTCGCTTCCGTCTTTGGCGAAGACACGGAGAACATGCACATCAACCGTCTCCTGCGCATCATCGGAGAACATTCGGATGAGAGGCTGGTTCTGGTGATAGATGAGTTCCCGTTCTTTGCGGAATCAGACGAGGAACTGCTGAGTTCCCTTCAGATATTCATAGATGGTTTTGCCGGGAGAACCAAGCTGTTTGTTGTTCTGTGCGGTTCATCCATGAGCTTTATGAAAAGACAGGTGCTCGGAGCGGAGAGTCCCCTCTACGGAAGGAGGACCCACGAGATGTTCCTGGAACCGATGGATTATGTGGAATCTTCGATCTTCCTCAAGGGACGTTCCGCATACGAGAAGGCCTGCGTCTACGGTGCTGTAGGGGGGGTTCCGGAGTATCTCTTGAGATTCTCCGGCAGGGAGAATATATTCAGAATAATGGCAGAAGAGTTCTTCTCTGAAGGTACTACCCTGTATTCAGAACCCGAATCGCTTCTTATGCAGGAACTCAGAGACCCCAGATCCTACAATGACATAATCGCGGCCATGGCATCCGGGAAGGCGAGACTGAGCGAGATCTCCGATGCATCCGGGATAAATGCCCCAGAAACATCCCGCATCCTCTCTGATCTGGAGGATCTCGGATATGTCGAGAAGGTAACGCCCTTCAACGAGAAGGAAGGCAGACGCACCAGATATTTCATTTCCGATAATCTGTTCAAATTCCGTTATTACATGGCGGTCCGCAACCGCAGGAGAATATTCGGCTCCGACACAGCCGGTACGGCGAAGAACATAGAGAGGGAGATGCCGGACTACATGGGAAAGGTGTTCGAAGCGATGTGTTCCCAGTATATCAGGAGGATGGGCTACCCCATCGTTGGAAAATGGTGGGGTCCCGTTGGAAAAGAGATCGCCGAGATAGATGTGGTTGCTTCCGTTGCAGATGACGGCAGGGTACGCGGCGTTCTTGCGGAATGCAAGTTCACCAAACGCAAAGCGGACATTGAAGTCCTTGATGAACTCAGAAGAGGGGCGGACCGGGTCGGGGGGCTGGATATGAAAGAGCTTATGATATTCTCCAGGTCTGGTTTCACGGATTCCCTCGAAACAAGAGCTGAGGCCGAGAGGGTGAGACTGATAAGTCTTGAAGATATGTTCTGACACATATCTCTCATGGCACACATTGGATACTCCCAGTCCCAAAGATAAATGTCGCAATGATATCATGGTCCGTTCAGAGATATACAATGTCAGAAACAAATTTAGGGAACCGCGCAGGCATATTGGACCCTAATGCAGTCAAGGCACCGGAGGCATGGAGATTGGAATATATTGCTGCGGGGCCGCAGCACATGCGGCCGAAAGGACACACAGCCATCGACAAAAACTCATTTGCATCGCGGGTTCCGTCACGACCAGAAGCATCGGTCTTCCGGACAGCATACGCGGCTGTTGGCTCTGGTGAAACCCTCATATTTCCACTCCAAACCCGAAGATCCTTCAGATATTGTATACGGAAGAAGCGGATCATCAAGACACAAAGAGGTCCTGTTTAGGTATATCGCCTATAGTATCATGAGACTCACGGACGGATGATATTTGTTTTTAAGAGGGTTTCACCAGAGCCCGGCCGTTATAAGCAGCGTATGCATACTTGACGATGCCGTCATCCGCGCCGCACCAATGAACGCCGCCCGCCGGAAGAAGAATCCCGACAGACGCGTACGTCGACCGCGAACTCGCTGATCCGTCTGCTGCAATATCCCGATAACCGGGTTGCGCAATAAGCCAGGAAGGATAAAAATGATGCTGGTGGGAGGGCCGCCCGGGTTCTGAATGCCCGGAGAAGATCGCACGGTCCCGTTTACAGAAGCCCGGACTCCGGCATTTGTCAAGAAGGTATTATATACAATGAACGGTTCCTTCCGCCTTGCAAGCTTTAAGATATCTATGGGCCTGTAGCTCAGCTAGGTAGAGCATCTGACTTTTAATCAGGTGGTCAAGGGTTCGAATCCCTTCAGGCCCGCTGAGAGTCTTCATGAGCGATCAACGGCAGATCAAGTATGAGGAAAGGAATGAGAAAAGCACAATTCTTAAACAAATTTCCCGCTGGTCCGGAGCGGAGCATTAGGGGCAGGTGAACCAATTTGGCAACAGACAATATTTCATTTAACGTGCTCAAGCACGATCTTGTACCAGAACATCATCTTTTGTCTGAGGAAGATGCGGAGAAGATCCTCTCTGAGATGAGGATGACGCACGACCAGCTTCCGAAGATAAGGAACAGCGATGCGGGCATAAAGGTGCTGGAGAGCATTTACGGGCCGATAGCGGAAGGCCGCATCATCAAGATCGTCAGAAAGAGCGAAACGGCACAGGAGTTCGTGGCCTACAGACTCGTGACCAAAGGGTGATCTTTTGAGGGACTTGGTTAGACTATATTTCGCGGAAAAGAACATTGTGAACCACCACATAGCATCGTTCGACGACTTCCTGGCAGCCGCCGGGAACCCCAACAGCAGGATGCAGAAGATCGTTGATGACATCAGGGTGCCGACCGACGATGCCGAGCGCGGAGTGATTAAACTGGATCCGGAGCGCACGGGCGGCAAGAATGTGGAGATCAGGATAGGAAGGAAGAGGGACGACGATAATAATATCGATCCTCAGGCGAAGCCGACCGTGATGATCCATCAGCCGAAAGTGATGGAGGCAAACGGATACAGCCACGAACTTACCCCTATGGAGGCAAGGCTGAGAAACCTCAACTATCTGTCGCCTGTGTTTGTCAGATTTGAAGTGTACGAGGAAGGTGTAGAGAAGGAGATCCCGGAGAGCGATAAGTGGGTGCGCGTAGGCGACCTGCCTATGATGGTAAGATCAAGCGGATGCAACCTGAACCAGCGCATCCTGGAGGACAACCTGGGCCGCAAACTATCGGATGACGAATATCTTCAGGAACTCGTCAAACAAAAGGAAGACCCCAGAGAACCCGGAGGGTATTTTATAATAGGGGGGACAGAGAGGGCCCTCATAACATTAGAGGACCTTGCTCAGAACAGAGTGATGGTCGAATACAATGAAAAATACGGATCAGCGGTCGAGGTCGCGAAAGTATTCTCGCAGAAAGACGGATACCGCGCGCTCACACTTGTCGAGAAGAAAAAGGACGGAATGGTAACGGTCTCCGTTCCCGTGGCATCCGGATCCATACCGCTGATTGCGCTGATGAAAGCACTGGGCATGGAGTCTGACGAGGAGATTTACGATACGATAGTTTCCGACGAAGCGATGGCAAACATAGTATACGCGAATATCGAGAGTTCGTACGACAAGAAGAATTTCCCTCCGAACGGATACCACACCAAGGAAGATGCCATTCTGTTCCTGGAGAGGAACTTTGCGGCCGGTCAGGCAAAGGAGTACAGAACCAAAAAAGTCGAGAGCATCCTGGACCGTTCGCTTCTCCCCCACCTCGGAGATACCGAGATGGACCGTATGAAGAAAGCGATATTCCTGGGACGCATCGCACGGTCCGTTCTCGAACTGTCTCTGAAGAAGAGGAAAGAGGACGACAAAGATCACTACGCAAACAAGAGATTGAAACTCTCCGGAGACCTCATGGAAGATCTGTTCAGGACGAGTTTCAGCAGCCTGATGAAAGATCTGAAATACCAATTGGAGAGAAACTGGGGGAGGAGGAAGAGCGATTTCAGTATATCGTCGTCTATAAGGCCCGATCTCCTGACGCACAAGCTCCTGCACGCGCTTGCCACGGGGAACTGGGTCGGAGGCCGTGCCGGAGTGTCTCAGCTCCTCGACAGAACGTCTAACATGTCGGCGATGTCGCACCTGAGGAGAGTAACATCCTCTCTCACGAGGAGCCAGCCGCATTTCGAGGCCCGCGACCTCCATCCCACGCAGTGGGGCAGACTCTGTCCCTCCGAAACGCCGGAAGGACAGAACTGCGGTCTCGTCAAGAATGCTGCGCTCATAATCGACGTGTCCGAGGGGTACTCCGAAACAGATGTCAAGTGGACGCTGAAGGAACTAGGTCTCGGGACGGTCAAAGAAGAGGGAACAAGAGTATACATAAACGGAGACCTGGTAGGTACCCACAGAGATGCGGGTAAGCTCGTATCTGAGATAAGGGACCGCAGAAGATACGGTCTCCTCTCCAACTACATCAACATACGTCACGATGAAGAGATGAAAGAAGTGATCATCAACTGCGACGAAGGACGTCTGAGGCGTCCGCTTCTGATCCTGAAGGATGGCAGGACGACGATCACGAGAAAACATGTCGACGGAATGCGCGAAGGCAAGGTGACATGGAATGACCTGTTCAAAGAGGGCATAATTGAGTGGATAGATGCCGAGGAAGAGGAAGATTCGCTCGTCGTCGTAGATGCGTACGACGTTCCGAAGAGATGCGAACTGTGCGATCATGCACTGTCCCCCACGGATGTCGATTGGCTGAATCCCGGACTGGAAGAGGATGCGGTGCTTAAGTGCAAATGGTGCGGCGGGGACTTTGCGGTCCGGTCGAAGATCACGAAGGAGCACACCCATATGGAGATTGATCCGATGATCATACTGGGTGTCGCATCCGGAATAGTTCCGTATCCTGAGCACAACTCCGCACCGCGTGTGACCATGGGTGCGGGAATGGCAAAACAGGCCCTGGGAATACCGGCGGCAAACTACCGCATCAGGCCCGATACAAGAGGGCACATAATGCATTATCCCGAGGTTCCGATGGTTCAGACGCAGACGATGGAGTTCATGGGATACAACCACAGGCCCGCGGGTCAGAATTTCTGTGTTGCCGTCCTATCGTACCACGGATACAACATAGAGGATGCGCTCGTCATGAACAGGAGTTCGGTTCAGAGAGGACTCGGGAGGTCGTCGTTCATGAGGTCGTACCGTGCTGAGGAACGCCGCTACCCCGGCGGTCAGGAGGATCACTTTGAGATTCCGTCCCCGGACGTAATGGGTGCGCGTGCGGATTTTGCCTACGCATCGTTAGGGGAAGATGGTCTGATATCGCCGGAATCCGAAGTGACCGGAAGCGATGTTCTTATAGGAAAAACATCGCCTCCCCGGTTCCTTGAGGAGGAAACCGATTTCCTCACGCCCCAAAAGAGAAGGGAGACATCAGTGACAGTCAGGCCGGGGGAAAAGGGATATGTGGATTCGGTCATGGTCACAGAGTCGGAGAACGGATCAAGGCTTGTGCGTGTAAAGGTCAGGGACGAGAGAATTCCCGAACTCGGCGACAAGTTCTGTTCGAGATTCGGTCAGAAAGGGGTCGTCGGAAGGCTCGTGGACCAGTGCGATATGCCGTTCACCGCCGATGGCGTAACTCCGGATCTTGTCGTGAATCCCCACGGTATACCTTCCCGTATGACTATAGGACATGTGCTCGAGATGATAGCCGGTAAAGTGGGCGCGATGGAAGGCCGTATAATAGACGGAACCGCCTTCTCCGGCGAGAGAGAGGACGCAATACGCGACTCTCTGGTCAAGAACGGTTTCGGCATACACGGCAAGGAGGCAATGTACGACGGAAGGACCGGAAGGATAATCCAGACTGAGGTGTACACAGGCGTGATCTTCTACGAGAAGCTGCATCACATGGTGAGCGGCAAGATGCACGTCCGCTCGAGAGGACCTGTCCAGATACTCACAAGGCAGCCTACCGAAGGACGCTCCAGACAGGGAGGTCTGAGATTCGGAGAGATGGAACGCGACTGTCTTATCGGCCACGGGGCCGCGATGGTGATCAAGGACCGTCTGCTCGATGAATCGGATGGGACCCAGCAGTATATCTGCGGGAACCCGGCATGCGGACACATTGCGATAATGGACAGGCACGGATCGCTGTACTGTCCGGTGTGCAAGAATAATTCAAGCATATACCTTGTGCAGACGTCATATGCATTCAAGCTGCTGATGGACGAGCTGCTGTCTCTTGGTGTTGCTATGAGGCTTCAACTGGAGGACCTGACATGATGCGCGGAATAACGAAAAGGATCGGATCGATCAAATTCTCCTGTGTATCGCCGGACGAAATAAGGAGAATGTCTGCCACGAAGATAATCACGGCAGATACGTACGACGATGAAGGATACCCGATAGAAATGGGTCTCATGGACCCGCATATGGGTGTCATCGAACCGGGACTCAGATGCAAGACCTGCGGCTGCAAGGTTGATGAGTGTCCGGGGCACTTCGGCCACATAGACTTGGCCATGCCGGTCATACACGTCGGTTTCATCAAGGACATAAAACTCATGTTGGAGAGCACATGCCGCAGTTGCGGCAGGATAATGCTCACCGCAGAACAGATCGAGTCCCGTATGGACGATATGTCTGAGATGAAGGATCTCGGAGGAGGGACCATCGATCTTAAGAATTTCTCCAAAGAGACGGCCAAGGATGCCTCCAACAAAGGCATATGCCCGTACTGCGGAACGGAGCAGATAAAGATAAAGCTGGACAAACCCACAACATTCAGGGAGGTCGATGACAACCACAAACTCACCCCGAAAGAGGTGCGCGAGAGGCTGGAACGTATCTCCGACGAGGATCTCAGGACTCTGGGAATAGATCCTGCGACATGCAGGCCTGAATGGATGGTCCTGACCGCGCTGGCAGTCCCGCCGGTCACGGTAAGGCCATCGATCACGCTCGATTCGGGAGACAGATCCGAAGACGACCTGACGCACAAGCTTGTGGACGTTCTGAGGATCAACCAGAGGCTGAGGGAGAACCGCGATGCGGGAGCACCTCAGCTGATCGTCGAAGATCTCTGGGAACTGCTGCAATACCATGTCACCACATATTTTGACAACCAGACATCCGGCATACCCCCCGCAAGACACAGGTCTGGCCGTCCGCTCAAGACTCTGGCACAGAGGCTTAAAGGAAAGGAAGGACGTTTCAGATCCAACCTTTCCGGAAAACGTGTCAATTTCTCGGCACGCACTGTAATATCTCCGGACCCGCTGCTGTCAATAAATGAGGTAGGCGTTCCGTTCATAGCGGCGAGGGAGCTGACAGTCCCTGTTCATGTAAACGAGCATAACATCGGGAAGCTCAGAGAGGTAGTCGCACGCGGACCGGCACCCCCGATGGAAAACGGATACCGCCCCGGAGTCAACTATGTAATAAGATCCGACGGAAGGAGGATCAGAGTTACAGACCGCAATGCGGAAGAGGTGGCGGAGAATATCGACATAGACTATACAATCGAGAGACAGCTCACGGACGGAGATGTTGTTCTGTTCAACAGACAGCCCTCGCTTCACAGAATGTCTATGATGGCTCACCGCGTCAGGATAATGGACGGGAGGACATTCAGGTTTAATCTCTGCGACTGCCCGCCGTACAATGCGGATTTCGACGGAGATGAAATGAATCTTCATGTTCTGCAGTCCGACGAGGCGCGTGCCGAGGCCCGCATACTCATGCAGGTCCAGGAGAATATCCTTTCCCCGAGGTACGGAGGCCCGATCATCGGTGCCATACACGACCACATAACCGGTGCGTACTTCCTTACGCACGACAACCCGAAATTCGACAGGTTCGAGGCGATGAACATTCTCTCGAAGATGCAGGACATAGAGATCCCGGAACCGATGACAGACGGCAGCGGCAAAGAATACTGGACCGGAAGGCAACTGTTCTCTATCGTGCTTCCCAAGGATTTCAGAACCACATTCAAGTCCAACATATGCCAAAACTGCGATGTATGCACAAAGGACAACTGTCAGTTTGATTCTTATGTTAAAATACGCAACGGTCAGCTGCTGTGCGGTACGATTGATGCAAAGGGCATAGGCAACAGCAAAGGCAAGATATTGGACAGAATCGCACGCGACTATGGTTCAGACAGAGCGGCCAAATTCATCAACGAGGTCACGAAACTGGCCCTCGGTGCCATTATGAATCATGGTTTCAGTACCGGTATAGGCGACGAGGATATACCCGAGGAAGCCGCACTCCAGATAACCAATTACAATCAGGAGTGTATCGGAGAAGTTTCCGAACTGGTGGAATCGTTCCAGAACGGAACGCTTGATCAGATGCCGGGACGATCTCTCAGAGAGACGCTTGAAGTCAGAGTCATGAAAGTACTCGGACAGGCCCGTGACGAGGCAGGCCGTGTTGCAGGAAAACATCTGGGTCTTTCGAATCCTGCAGTCATAATGGCCAAATCCGGTGCGCGCGGGTCAATGCTGAATCTGTCCCAGATGGCCGGATGCGTAGGCCAGCAGGCGGTCCGCGGCGAGAGACTGTCCAGAGGATACTGGAACAGAACGCTTCCGCATTTCGACAAAGGGGATCTGGGAGCGTACGCAAGAGGTTTCTGCTCCAATTCGTACAAAACAGGCCTCAATCCTACCGAATTTTTCTTCCATGCGATGGGAGGGAGAGAAGGACTTGTTGATACTGCGGTCAGGACCTCCAGGTCCGGTTACATGCAGAGGAGACTCGTCTCTGCACTGGAAGACCTCAAACTCACGTCGGACGGAACGGTCAGAAATACAGTCGGAACGGTCATACAGTTCAAGTACGGGGAGGACGGAGTGGATCCGTCGAGGACGGTCAGGGGTAAGGCTATAGATCTCGACGACCTCTTTGCGGAAGTTCTCGGGGATGATGCAGATAAGCTCCTGAGAGTGGATGATCTTGACGTAGGCGAGGACTACGGATCCAAAGAGAAAGACGAAATGGAGTACACCGAAGAGGAGGAAGGCGAGGACTATGATGAACTCGACACCGACTTTGAGGGAGGAGGCGAGTGATATGGCTAAGAAAGATACGATCAAGGCACTTGTCAGCAGGGACATAAGCGAAGAGGTCGCAGAGCTTCTCCTGACCAAATACAACACGATGGGTTTGATATCTGCGGCGAGCGTCGAAGACCTTGTAAGTGTCGGACTCTCGGAAGAGGAGGCGGAAGCAACCCTCCTGAAAATAGGCAGGCGCGCATCGCGCGCCGGTACACCCAAGACCAAGAAGGCCGTGCCAGAACCAAAGCAGGAACCCCTGGAGGAGGTATTCACACAGCATGTTCTCACTCCCGCCGAAGAAAAACTGACGGAAATAGCCCTCAGACTCGGGATATCCATGCCCATGAAGATAATCTCCGACATAGCACGTGTGGTGGAGCACTGCGACCTCGGAGACGAGATCCACGAGAAACTGATGGTCACCGCCAGCCGCATGTACAGTTCGCGTCTCATGGATAAGAACGAGTCTACCGGCGTCATGGCCGCACACTCGCTCGGCGAGCCGGGTACTCAGATGAACATGCGTACCTTCCACTACGCGGGTGTTGCGAACATAAACGTCACCCAGGGTCTTCCCAGGCTGATAGAGATTGTGGATGCAAGACGCATACCCAGCACACCGTCGATGGAGATACCTCTGATCGGAATAGCCGCGGAGGACGAAAGTGTTGCGAGACATGTAGCGTCGGAGATCGAGGTCACATCTCTCCTGGACATAGCTTCGATAGAGACAGACATAACGAACCAGCGTCTGATCATCACTCCAAACATGAGAAAGATGGCGGTCCGCGGCCTCGGGACGGAAGACATTGTTGAGAAACTCAACAAAATCAAAGCGGTCCGCGGCCTCGTCAGACTGTCGGATTTCCAAGTAATAATAACATCAGACGAGCAGTCGTACAAAAGGCTACAGATAATGTACGATGCCGTAAGGAATGCCAAAATAAAGGGAATAGACGGCATCGCGAGAGCCGTTCTCAGCAAGGTCGGAGGCTCCTGGAAGATAATAACCGAGGGCAGCAATCTCAAAGAGGTGCTGAAGATAGAAGGCGTCAACACGAATAAGGTCATGACGAACAGTATCCTAGAAGTTGCGGATGTCCTTGGGATTGAGGCCGCAAGGAACTCAATAGTACACGAGGCCATGGGGACTCTGGGAGAGGCCGGCCTGGATGTGGATATCAGGCATATAATGCTCGTCGCCGATCTGATGACGAATGACGGCCAGGTCAAGGCGATAGGAAGACACGGAGTGTCCGGTAAAAAATCATCGGTGCTGGCAAGGGCGGCATTCGAAATCACGGCGGCGCATCTTCTGCACGCTGCGATGGTCGGAGAGGTCGACAGCCTCGAAGGAGTGACCGAAAACATCATAGTCGGACAGCCGGTAACATTGGGTACCGGCGCAGTAAACCTTATTTACACACCCAAAAGGGGGAAGAAGGTATGAGTGAAAAAATCGATATCAGCAGAGCATTGAAAGCCGCGATCACCACAGGAGAAGTGGAGTTCGGGGTCGACCAGACAGAGAAAGCGATAAAGGCGGGAAAGGCACAGATGGTCATCCTGTCCAGAAACTGCCCCAGTGAGATACTGACAGGGGATGTGGATGTGAAGGTGCACGTGTTTGAGGGCAACAACATGGAATTGGGCGCTCTCTGCGGTAAGCCCTTCTCCGTATCCGCCCTGGCGGTAATCGACAAGGGTTCGTCCAACATCTTAACGTTGTGAGACCATGTCTACGGATATCGTACTCAATGAGGAGACTCTCAGATACATAGCTCTGTTCTCGGCTATAACGAAGGCCAGCCCGATCGACTGCATGGATGCGGAAGATAAGCTGGTGTTCGTGGTGGAGAAGGGACAGGGAAACATAGCTGTGGGGAAAAAAGGAGAACACGTCATAAAGCTCAAGGAAAAGACCGGCAAGAACATACAGGTCGTGGAATACTCGGAGGATCCCGAACAGTTTGTGAAGAATGTGTTTCACATCTACAACCCTCAGACGGTCGTTATCGAGCAGCGAGGAAACATAACTCATGCCACGGTCACGGTGGATCCGAAGCTCAAAGGCCGCGCAATCGGCAAAGCGGGAAAGAATCTCCGTATAGCAAGAGATATCGTGAACAGACACCATGAGATCCAGAGCATAAGCGTTGACTGATCCCCCGAGTAAGTCCGAAACAACTTAATCGTATTTTCATTCTGCCGCCCGGGACACGATATTATTTGTGTGCCAGCGGCGTTCTTTCCACTTCCATTCTGTCGAATGTGGGGTACTCTTCCACTATGTATGACAGGTACGGGAGCTTTTTTGAGATCCTTCTGAGTTTCCAGGGTGCGACATCTATTCTGTTTCTTTCTCTGTCAATGTACATCAGGTTCTTCGGAACCCGAAGTTCCGACAGCAGAGCCACTGCCTCATCGAGGTCATCTGCGCACACCGTGCCCTTTATCAAAGTGCCGTCTTCGGTCACAATCTCGTATCTGCCGGCTGCAATATCGGCCATCCTGATCAGTCTCTTCCTGAGCTGCACCCCGTCCTTGAATACTGAGGAGCAGAAATGTATTGGGTATTTCGGATACTTTTTCATAAGTCCGATCGCTTCTTCCTCTGATCCGGCCACAGCCGATGAAAGGTCGTTTTTTACTTTGTAACCCATCCTCTCCATCATATCCCAGTTGCTCTCCGAAAATTCGAATTCGTTTATGTTTATGAAATTCACACCTGTCTCCGCCGCAGAGACAACCAGCCTTTCCAGTTTTTGCCCGTTGCATGGTATGGCTGGTACCTCTATCCCGACGTCCATGGATGTTTCGGAGACTATTTTCGATATTTCTTTGAAATCCATGCTGTCCCATACGGACATGGGCGGGTGGAACCGTATTTCGTCAAGACCCGCCCCGCAGAGTTCGGAAGCCTTCGCAAAGTCCGCAACCGATGTATACAGATGCAGATGATGGCTCTGTCCGAAATGCTCTTTTAAGATCTTTATCGCAGATACCGTGCGTTCCATAACCGTCAGCGGATCCCCGCCGGTTATGCCTGTTCCGGTTGCATCCATTGATTCGGCCTCTTCTATCATCTCTTCGAGACGGAATATTCTCCTCTCGTTGGCATACATAACATCCTTCCCCTTTTTGCTGGGAGATATCGGACAGTAAAAACAACCGGTGTCGCACCTGCCGGTTATCAGCAGCACCATTTTTGACCCGTTCGTGCAGTGTCTGCACCCTTCCGGGAGCGGACCGTTGGAGGCCGAGCAGTATTCGTACTTCTTCAATATTATCAGCAGGTGATGGTGCGATGTCTTAATAAACATTGGAAGGCTTGGAGAACACGGACCATGAGAAGAGAAACGGGACTCATACTCGCGTTGGACGAGACGGACGGAGAGAAGGCCGAAAAGACAGCGGAGTCCGTCTCAGATGTTGTGGATGCGATAAAGATAAATTGGCCGCTGGTACTGTCTGCCGGGCCGGATATGATAAACCGGCTGTCCCAGATATCTGATGTTATATGTGATTTCAAAGTGGCGGATATACCCAACACTGTGCGCCTGATAGTGGAGGAATCGGTCTCCAGGGGAGCGTCCGGCATCATAGTGCATGCATTTGCGGGCGGGGATTCTCTGAGAGAAGCGGTCATTGCGGCCGGGAATGCAGAGGTATTTGCGGTAACGGAAATGAGCCACCCGGGGGGAACGGCGTTTACGGCACCGCATGCAGAGGAGATGGCCGAACTCGGAGTGAGATGCGGGGCGGCAGGGTTCATCGCACCGGCCACAAGGCCGGACAGGATAAAGGCAATAAGGAAGATAGCCGGAGATCTGAAGATTCTCTCTCCGGGGGTCGGTTCACAGGGAGGGAGTGCGTATTCCGCGGTATCCGCGGGCGCGGACTATGTGATAGCGGGCAGAGCAATATACGGCTCGGACGATCCCAGGTCGGCAGCACTGTCTATAGGAGACGAGATTAAGTCGCTGCTCTGATCTTGTCTACCGCACGGCCATCGCGCGCGACCGTCCATAAACTTATAAATAGGCATTCGGGCATGGGTCAGTACTCTACACAACGGAGACTACAGAATGCGTAAATTTGGAGTTAGGTCAGCCAGACCCGTCTCGGATGGGGGCTTCCTGCCGGCATCGGATGACGGCCAGGGAGTATGGTTTAAGAGAGAATGGCGCCTGATAACACTGCTAGCGATCATGGTCGTGGCTTTTGTCATGAGATTTGTTTTCGCATACGGTGTGTCCGCCGGGAGCGATTTTGCTCTGTCCGGCGGGTCGGGAGCATCGATTCACGTTCACATAATCGAGAACATCCTCGGCGGTTCGTTCACGTTCACTGACCCGGCCCTCAATTACCCATACGGTTCCGTTAACGTCTACCCCCCGCTGATGGATATAATCCTGTCAGGTGTTGCAGGAATAGTGTCGATGTTTGGCATTTCCGCGGGAACCGCAGCGGCCGGAACATTGGCGTTCTCGGCACCGATATTCGCGGCCCTTACATGCTGGCCTGTGTATCTGATCGGTAGGAAAATGTTCAGTGATGAGAAGATAGGTCTGCTGGCAGCGCTCTTGTATGCGTTCTTCGCGCTGATGGTGATGACCACATCCTTCTCGAACGGCACGGAGTACGCGTTCGTAGGGTTCCTGTTCTCCTTCATGCTGTATTTCCTGCTCAAAGCACTTGACTGCTGCGACAAGACGCAGCCCGACGGGTTCAGAGCAATGATAGGCGACAGAACCCTGCTCAAAAATGCGCTCGCCGCAGGAATACTGTTTGCGATGATAGCACTGTCATGGAATCAATTCCGCGTAATTCTTCTGATGCTGGTGTTCTTTATGGCCGCCCAGGCGGTGATCGACCGCCTCAGATCCAAAGAGATGATACCGACGGTCGGAGTGTACTCGTTGGTTATACTGGTGGGTGTGCTGATATCGGCACCCTATTACCTTGCGGCAGGACTGTGGGTCCAGATATTTTCGGGACCGTTTATACTGGCTTTTCTGTCCGTTGCTCTTACGGTTTTCCTTAGCAAGACCGCCGGCAGGTCATGGGTGCTCATGATACCCGTTACGCTGATCATTGCGGCAATCGTACTCGCAGTGCTCTTCTTTGCGTCGGGCGAACTGTTCTCTGCGGTCGTGAACGGAAACTCTGTATACACGGGCGGACAGATGTCCGGTCTGGTTTCGGGAGCATCAAGGACATCAATATCATCGATGGCATCGTTCTTCGGATGGGTGACTGTATGGCTGCCTCTCGTAATGTTCCTGTACATGCTGTACAAGTACCGCGGAAACATGGATTCCAGAAAGTATACGTTTACCATGTTATGGATCCTCGCAATGTTCTGCATAGGGTGGTATTCGACATCGTATGCCGCTATAGCGGGCATGGGTTTCGCAGTCGCATCGGCGGCTGTGATCCTTATGGTGATAAGAAGGGTGGATCTGAGGGGCTACTTTGCGGACATGAGAGGCAATGGCATCAAATACGCACTGAGGAAAGCTCTGAAACCGATTCCTTTGGCCGTAACCATAGCGATCGTGGCTTTGGTCGCGGTGCCGAATGCGGTGTATGCAGTCGATGCAGGCATACCTACGAATTCGGAAGGCGACGGATACTTCGGAGGCCTCGGATACACCATAATAACGAATGACGTGAACTCAGTTGACAAAATGTGGGATTATTACAATGGCATCGAAAAAGACGGTGCATTGCTGGCTTGGCTGAACTATTCTGTGAATTCAGCATCGAACGGAGGTTTCGATTCAGTCACAGACCCGTACGGCGGCGGTGCGTCCGCTCTGTCTGCGGCGATCCTTGCGACGAGCAGCTCCGTAGCGACAGCCGCTATGGCAATACGCCTGGTGCTTGCAGACGGTCTGGCATCGTTTGAGTCTGCGATAAGGGCCGCAGGTCTGGACTACAGTAAGATTAAGGGATACACTGATGATCCTTCGACCGCCGTAACGGAAGTGAAGAATAATGTTGCTCTGTATCCGGGGGTCAGCCCGAGCATCACCGAAGAAAATGCACTGTATGCTGTGCTCATCAGGTACATAACGGCAACGATATCCGAACAGAGCATCAATTCTCTGTATGACAGTATATGCGGCACAAGCGGGAAGTCGATAAAATATGTGCTTGCAGACAGGAGCATGCTGCCCCTCTACTACGGCGATGGGACGTACTTCTCAAGTGTGGCCTATCTCGGGAGCAAAAACATGGACGGATACGGTGCCCCCAATTACTACTATACGTATGGTGTGGAGAGCGGTTATGCGGCGTATACGGATGCTATGTACGATACTTTCTTTTGGAAATCGCTCATAGGAATGTCCCCCGCAGAGGCGGGATACACCTCATCCACGACTTATCTTAACGCGCTTGCCTTGAGCGACGGGTCTGTCAAAGCGAATCCGGGGTACGGGCTATCCGACTACAAGATAGCGTACTGGCATGTTTATTACAATCCGGACAGCAAGGCTGACGGTTCATCCGACGGGTGGGAAGACATGGACGCATTCGAAGCCATGAAACGTCAGAGTGAGGACGGCGGACTTGTGAACTACGTCAACGGTGTCGTGCTGATGGAATACGACTCTACGATGACCGAAGAGGTCTCCGGGACTGTCAGCTACGTTTCGCCGAATGGGGCAAAAGGGGCTGGCGGCATACAGGTGTCGGTGTTTGTGAAGACAGACTATGACACATCCGGAATCGCAGGGTACGTGAAAAAATCGACTGTATTCACAAAAGCCAACGGCTCGTATGATGTGTCGGTACCGGTTAGCGGCGAATACTATGTTGTGTTCTCATCTGGAACCGATACCATTGTGACAGGATCTGTGATCGATACACGCTGGAACATGATATCTGCCGATTCGCGGTTGGACATACCTGTGACAAATCTGTCCGGGAGTGTCGTCGTGGGAACCGATCCGTACACGGAGGACTGCTATGTCGGAATGACGGGGAAGGCATCTGGTGAAAAATACGAAACAAAGGTCTCGAATGGAATTTTCGTGTTCGGAAATGTGATCCCAGACATATATGAAGTCACCGTCTATTCGCCGTCAGGAACGACGATAAATACGGCAAGCGTGACCGCAAATGCGGGACCGAATGCAGGATTCCAAATGTCGGCCACATCCGGAAAGATAACCGTCACGGCAACAGATGATGTAGGTGCGAATGCGAAGACCGGAACGATAGTTGCAAGAGACACGTTGACCGGTGCCGAATTCCGTGCGAGTGTGGCGGGTGCCACCGACGGAAAGATCGAAATGTCCGTCGTGCCGTCGACATATGTGATTTATGCGGCCGATGGCAAGGTCTCCGTATCCAATCCAAGCGTGACGGTTTCGAGCAATGGGTCTAAATCCGCATCGCTGACTCTGTATGATTCAAGGAGTATCTCCGTGACGGGAGCACCGTCCGGAAGTCTGATTACGCTGATGTCTTACGGTTTCGTGACTTCGTCGTCATCGGCGAGTCTTGCCGTTCCGACTATCAACGGCAGTGCGGGCATCGGCGAGAAGTACACCGCATACGCGGTGAGCGGAAATATGGTGTACTACGGAGTTTCGGCCGGCAGCAGTGTGTCGCTTGCCGGTGCAGCCGGATACAGTGTCAAAGGGGTCTCGGAGGACAGTGCGGGTGAGAAAGTGTCAGCCACTGTATCGTTTATAGGAGACGGCGGGGCGACATTCATATTCACGTCAGGCGAAGACGGCAAATTCGATGTCAGGCTGCCGGCGGGAACATACACGATGTATCTCTTCGGATCATCAAGTTCATCAATATCAACGGTGACGGTCTCCGGGGACACGGATCTGGGAAACATCTCTATGTCAAAGTCCCGCGACATTACTATAACGGTCAGCTACAGGACGAACATGTCCTCATCCAGTACCAGAGGGATAGCTTTTGCCGATGTGAATATGAGTATTTCGGTTGGCAACACCGAATACAGCATAACTGTGAAAACGAACTCGGACGGGAAGGCTATATTCACCGTCCCGGAGGGAAACAAGGCAGTCATGAGTATATCCGGATTCGATACAGCCAGGTTCCACATGGAAGAACGGTCGACGGATATCTCGGCAGGGACAGGCGACACGTCTTACACGTGGAGTATTGCGGCTAATGAGTCAGACGATTCGGACAGTTACGTGAAGACGGTCAGTGTATCCAATGGCGTGCCTGTCAGTATCACTCTGTACAACAGTTCATCGACAACATACAATGTGTCGGGTCTGACCTCTGTGATACCGGGCCAGTACACCGCTGTCATAAAGGGCAGCACGGGGTATTACTACAGCGGAACGGTGTATGTGTATCCGGGACACAGCGGTTCTCTGAACATAGAGGTCACGAATGTGGTGAGGGTGGAACTGAATGCTTCGGCCACGGATGAGATAACTGTAACACCTACCGATGAGGAGGCAGGCGGTTATTTTGTGGATTCCGATAACCCTCTAGTCTACTATCTGGAGAGGGGCAAAGGGTTCTACTTCAAAGCAGTGTCCGGTGCCGGGGAAGGAACCGAGAGGATCGCATATGCATCGGTCGCCAGCGCAACAGGCCCGGTGACCCTGAATCTGTCGGACAAAGCCGATAAGGCGATCGTTAAGGGATATCTCGGAGTGACGGCGAACGGAGAACTAAGAGTGACATATGGGAATGTGACGATACCGTTCACAGTGACCGACGGGATATTTGAAATTACCGTGCCTGCCGGAAAAGCCATGCAGCTAAGTGCCAGTCTCGGCAAGACCGTAAATGGCACAGAGTACAGGTACACAGGAACGGCATCAATGTCGGAAGCCGAAGTGACCGACGGAGCATCGATACATTTCCCGGCGACAACATCGTCATCTCAGTCCGGACTTGACCTATCCGGAAGCGGCTTCAGCTTCTCGAACGGGCGCGGGTCGTTCATCTTGACGGTCAAAAACACGGGCGACTTCGGTGTGACGTACATCGTCAAAGCAGGGTCGGCGTGGATTCTTGATAAAGAGTATACACTGACGGTCGGTGCGAAGTCATCCGGTACCGTCACCGTGTCGGGATCTTATGATGCCGAAAATATCGGTGCTGGCAATGAGAATCTGTCCGTTACCGTGACATCGCTTAACGGCAGCAGCGTCGGAACTTATGTTTTGGACGGCAGTGCGATGTCCCCGATCAGGACTACAGACACATATGTCGATGTAAGCGGTACGGAGGATGCGTTTGTCGATGCTGTCAGCGGGTATGAGTACATGTATGCGGTGACGATAACCAATCATGACAACTACCTCAAGACCGTGTCGATATCGGCTTTGATATCCGGCGGGAGCGGCAAGTGGTCGGTAGTATACTCTGACAAAGGCGAAGGAAACATATCTTCTGCGGCAGGAGCGAATTCCTATAAGGTCAGCGGGTACGGTTCCACTGTGATATACATAAAGCTGATGTGCAGGGATGCCACCGACACCAGCGTCCCGGTTGTCAATGTAACTGTTACGGCGCAGGGTCAGAACCTCAGCACCAACAGCAGCGGAGTAAGCATTGTAGGCAATAATGCGACATTCAGCATGAACGCACAGCCTGCCGAGATGGAATCCGAAGATATGTCTGCTTCCGGCAGCAATGTATACGATGATTCTGGTTCGATGCCCGCATCGTCTGCGGCACTGATAGCACTATGTATCCTGGCTCTTATAGCCATGGCATGGTTTGGAATGAAGAAGGGGGTGTTTGTACGCAGAAAGTGATCACTGCGATAGCAGTGTTTGCGATGGTCTTCGCAGCAGGAGCGATCCTGCTTGACGACTCATCGGATGTTGACGGAGCGAGTTCCGTTATAAAGGGAGAGAAGAATGCGGTGAAGGTCAACGGCGACCTCACATACCAGATAATGTTCTTCGAATCCGAGGAGTTCGAAACGCTGGGAATATCATACACAGCCGATCTTAAGAACAGCAGCGGTAGCCGGGCGGGTGCCGTATTTCCTTCATCGGGAAATCTCTCGAACGGCGTGGAGACAGAACTGACCGTGACCGCACCGGAAACTGCGGGCAGGTATGTTCTGACTGTTACCTTTACGGAGAATAAGGACGATGAGGATCCTGTTGTGACAGAGAGGACGCAGACAGTCACTGTTCTGGAGCCGATAACTCTGACCGCTGTTCTTAAAAACAACAGCAAAGTAGATTTCACTGACTTTGCAGTCTATTTCTACGTTGACGGAGGGTTCGTTGAGGACAGCAAAACTCTGGTGTCGGTAGTCGCCGGAGAATCGGAGACCGTCTCATACGAATGGGTGGCCGAAAATCTCTCAAACGGGAAGCATACCTTCAATGTGGTTGCCGGGGATGAAAACATCGGAGACTACAAAGAAGTAATATCAGGGGGAGAAAAAGAGTTCTATGTCGGTCATTATGATTACGGGCTGGTCAACATCTTTTTGGCTGTTTTCCTGGTAGTGCTGGTTGTCATACTGATCTACCTTTACCGTAAGCCTGTGAAGAACTACGGCAAACCGAAATCGAGGCGCTGAGCGCGCTTTTGTAAAATACCCTTTGTGGGGGTGTCCCCCACCCCTATACGGAACTCAGCATCGCGGCAGCTGACAGTGCACAGGAATGCGTTCTCTTTTCCCTGATACGACAGGTGTCTGAATGAGAATACAATTCGGTTTTTCGCACAGGCCGAAAAGCTCCTTTTTATTTGTCTATGAAGTTACTGTCTCATCTCCGGGGAACCTCGGCACGCTGTCTTCTGTCACGCACATGATCATAAGCTTTCATCAAAGTTGCATATTATTGATGAACGCATGAATCGTGTAGACGATTTGTTCCGGACTTCGCCCACTCTAAATATGCCGACTTCTGTTACTCCCCTGTCTGTTGATTTGGCTGTGTTCACCCACGCGTATATCGCGTTCTAACTGCATGTGACTGACAGCCGATGCACGATTATCTCTGCAGACAGTGATTTGTTCTCCTCCGCTATATGAACACGGAACTGAAATTGATTCCTTCTCGCAAACAAATCAATTCATTCAGGGCACTTCTGTTCCGCATTGACCTGGATATTTCATCAAAACATCGTCCGCAGATTCAGGTTTAACATCTTGCTTTTGACAGCACGACTGCATTGGCGATGTCTGTCCTTGTTCTCTCCATAATTCCTCTGGCTATGTCTTGTTTCCTTCTTATCGGAAGTATGGAGTCGGGAACATCAAAGAGCATTAATTCATGGCATATTTCTTCCATTTTGGAGAATACGGACTCTGCTTTTTCCAGATCTCCGGACATGAGCGATGTCAGAATCACTCTGCGCATCTCACCGAGACAATCCGCAAGGCCCAGAATCCAGGGCTGCGGACCTATGTTCAGGTCTCCGAACGAAAGGACACATCCGTTTTTGATAACAGAATCCAGAATCATCGCCTCGGCGTACTCGGCCAGAGCATCTGTCACCGGAGCAGTGTTCATAACGAAAGGATCACCGCCGGTCTCGGATATAAGATCCGAAACGAGTTTCATAAGCGCATCTCTCGATACGGTGCCGTCATCCGAAATATGTATCGAATGAATCATTCTTTTGGTCTCCCTTATTATGTCTCTGGAGCGTCTTATTGCGCACTCTCTTCGAGATTCGATGTCCCGAAATATCCTGAGCGCATCTTCGGTCATCTTTGTCAGTTCTTCCATGTGCGGACAATATCATCTGAATATTACAATGATGCGAAGAACATGCTCCTCAGCCGGTCTCTGAACATCCATTCTCCGATCCTCCGATCGAACATGTCGGCAGAGGGTACCGCAAAATCAACACCTTTGTAGAAGACATCGAGGAGAGTCAGTGCGTCCGGTCTCGCAAGACCGAATGTCACATTTTTTCCGTCAAGCGCATCCCTCGCATCCGATACCTCTGAGTCTCCTCTTCCCACAGACGCAATTGCCGCAACTATGCGGCGGATCATATTCCACAGATAGTATTTCGCGGAGAAATCTATGACTATAATATCATTTTCCCTGCGGATGTCGACCGAATTCAGAGTGAGAACAGTAGGTTTGCATTCGGATTTACAGAATCTCATGAAGTCATGCTCACCGGCGAACATCCCAGCGCATTCTTTCATTGCGGCGGTGTCCATGCCGTCGGACGGGAGGATGTACCTGTACTTCCTCTCGTCAGCGAATCTTGGATTGAATCCGTCGTCTACTGAGGCGATGCTTCTGTAGAATATATCTTTCGAGACGGCATTCAGTGCTCTCATAAGAATGTCCTGGTCATCTACACTGCTGCCGAACACAGCGACATTGCCGAGTGAGTTTACTCCTCTGTCGGTTCTGCTGGCGATCTTCAGGTCAATGTCATCTGCCGGTATTCTCAGTATCTTCTGCAGATCCGACAGAATATCCCCTTCAACTGTTCTCAGGCCGGGCTGCGCCTGCGATCCCGAGAAATGCTCTCCCAGATATGCAACCTTAACGGCAAATCTCATCATGATAGGAGTTTCTTGATGCGATCGATCTTTTTCTGGATGATCTCTTCAGTGCCTATGTCGTGGCGTATGCATATGGAGTCTCCTACGACAAATTTCAGGGCGGCTTCGCATATTTTCTCGGCTTCTTCGATGGTCTCGCCTATGCCTACGACCCCTACGGATCTGGATGTCATGGTGAACAGTTTACCGTCAATCTCGTCGACATTGGCATAGAACACTTCGGCACCGACCTTTTGTATGCTGTCTTCGTCAATGCATACTTCGTGTCCGGCATCGGGTTTGGTTCCGTAGCCGCTTGGCACGACGTATTTGCACACTGTCGCGAGATTCTTGAATTTTATATCATCTCTGAGTTTCCCCGCAGTCATATCTCTGATTATCGCGAGAAAATCACTTTCTAATATCGGAAGGACATTCATCGCCTCCGGGTCTCCGAATCTGGAATTGATCTCAATAATTTTCGGTCCTGTTTTAGTCAGCATGAACTGGCCGTACATAGGGCCGCGGTAAGGACATCCTTCCTCACTCATGGCATCCACAATGTTCTTCAGAATATCCAGTGCCTTTTTTCTCACCTCTTCGGAGATGAAAGGCAGCAGGTGGTTGGCATCCGAATAGGAACCCATTCCGCCCGTATTCGGGCCGTTATCTCCCTCATAAGCTCTTTTGTGATCCTGTACCAGAGGCATTGGTGCAATATGTTTCCCGTCGACAAATATCATCTGGGTAAATTCTTCTCCCTCTACCTTCTCCTCTATAATGACACCTTCTGAACCCCCTGCACCGCTGAGGATCTCTCTGACGTAGGCCATTGTTTCATCGTGGCTGTTCAGGTGCTCGCCCTGTATCTTAACGCCTTTCCCGCCTGTAAGTCCGACGGGTTTCACGACTATCTCTCTGTCCAGCATCTTCAGATATCTTTCTGTGTCCTCTTCATTCGTGAAGTGGGCATGGATCAGGTTTCCCTCTATGTTGTGTTTCGATACGAGCCATCTCATGAATGCCTTCGACGTTTCTATCCTGGCGGCACTCTTGGTGGGTGCTGCACACTGTACGCCGATATGTTCGAGCGCATCCACCAGGCCGATCTCCAGGGGAGCTTCCGGACCTATGAATGCATACCCGATGTCGTGTTCTATCGCAAATTCGCAGATATCATCAATCTGTCTCTCGTCAACAAGTTTGTATGCCTTTGCCCTTCTTACTATACCGGGATTGGCGTTCTTCATTACTGAATATATCTCGGCACCGGAACGGAAGAGGGCCTCCACGGCCGCATGCTCCCTTCCTCCGCCGCCAACAGTCAAGATTCTCATTATTTCACCTCAGAGTCCCAGCACAGAGATTATCTCGTCTATGCCATCCCCTGTTTTTACGCTGCACGCATACATGTTCTTCAGTCCCCCTGTGAGCTTTCCGTAATCTCCCTTTATGATTTCGGGATCGACCCCGACCGCATCCGATATGTCTATCTTGTTCAGTATGGCAACGTCGGAATGCAGAAATATGTCATGATGTTTTCTTACCATGTCATCCCCCTCTGTTGTCGATATTACGACAACTCTGTAATCCGCACCGAGCGGAAAATCTGCCGGACATACCAGGTTGCCGACATTCTCTATGAAGATCACGTTGTACTTGTCCAAGTCCATGCTGTCGAGGCTCTTCCTCACGAGATTGGCATCGAGATGGCATTCATGGCCGGTGTTGCAATTCACTGCATCCAAGCCCGATTTTTTCATCCTTCTCTGATCATCCTCTCCGGTGACATCCCCGGCGATGGCACACACTTTGATACCTCTACTCCTCAGTCTCTCGGCCAGTTTGATTATGAGAGCGGTTTTTCCGGACCCGATAGAACCCATGAGTTCTATTGTCCTGAGGTTATGCCCTTTCAGCAGGCGATAGTTGGAGTTCGCTATCCTGTTGTTTTCCTTCAGGACATCATACTCCATCCCCACTTGGACGATGTGCATGCAGGCGTGATGCGTTCTACGATAAAATACTTCACCTAATTCCGGGTCCCGGCTTATGTCCTTGAGGGCATAGTCTCTGACTGTATGCAAATCCGTCTGATTCAGTCTGTTTTTGACAGCCGGCAGGGAACCCGCAGACCCGCGGCAGATGATGTGCACCGTAAGGTTCAGGCATAGCCCTTATACGTAAGTTAGTGCTACGCGGAAGCGAGAACAATGAGTTATTCGGTTTCTCTGTCTGAGCTGCTGGAGAGTATCGGTGCCAAGGAAGGTTCCAAACTTTCGGTGGAATCTCAAGACAGGATGTACACAGGAACGCTGATGCCGCATAATGATTTCAGTAACGGCGATGTTGTTATACTGAAGGTCAGCAGCGGCTATAATGTTGGTATAAAGATAAGCGGCGACTCCGCAGTCAGAGTGTTGGAGGGTCCTGTGCACCGTGCCGGGAAAGATATTGCCGTTGAGACAAAGGACGGACTCCCGAATATCATGCTGATAGGCACAGGGGGGACTATAGCTTCATATGTGGACTACAGGACGGGTGCGGTACACCCTGCCCTTTCGACGTCTGAGCTGGTGAACGCCGTCCCGGAGATCAGAGAGACGGCCAACATCTCCGCCAGAGTCCTGTTTTCGATATTTTCCGAGAATATGAATGTGGAACACTGGCAGGAACTTGCGAAGACTGTTGCGCAGGAAATCAATGGCGGTGCGGATGCCGTGATAATTCCGCACGGAACAGATACAATGGGGTACACCGCGGCTGCATTGTCGTTTATGCTCGGAGATGTTCCGAAACCCGTTGTACTGGTCGGTTCCCAGAGGTCCTCCGACAGACCATCCTCGGATGCCTCCTCAAATCTCATGGCTGCGGTGAGATTCTGTATTAAAGGAAATACCGCAGGTGTGTTTGCGGTCATGCATGACACACTGGGAGATGATTCGTTTGCGGCTCACGCGGGGACCAGGGTGAGAAAGATGCACACGTCCAGACGCGATGCGTTCAGGAGCATCAATGCGGCACCTGTGGCGCACATCGACAGGGAAGGGAACGTGAAGACAGTGTCTGCCGGGAGGCCGATAACAGAAAGAAAGGCGGTCGCAAGGACGGACATGGAGAAAGCCACGGTATTCCTTCAGTATTATCCGGGTATGGATCCGTCTTTGTTCGAAGATATCGTGATGAAAAGCAAAGGGATCGTAATATCAGGATCGGGACTCGGCCATGTGAACGAGAATATGATCTCCCTCATCAGGAAGGCATGCGAAAACGGTTCCGTGGTTGTGGCAACCTCTCAGTGCCTGAACGGCCGGACCAACCTCAATGTTTACAATACGGGCAGAGACATGCTGTCGGCCGGTGCGATAACCGTTCTGGATATGCTGCCGGAAACGGCTTATGTAAAACTGATGTGGGCACTGGCGAATTCAGACGATACGGATGAGGCGAAAAAAATAATGTTGGCTTCGATCGCAGGGGAAATGAGCGACAGGAGGACCGCAGATGTCTGAACGCAAGCTGGTATGCGGCATCGAGATCCATCAGCAACTGGATACCAAGAAGCTGTTTTGCGACTGCGACAGCGACCTCAGGGATGAAGGATACGGAGCATACTACCGCAGACTCAGGCCCACCAACAGTGAAATGGGGGAAATAGACAAAGCGGCACTGGCACAGTTCCAGCGGGAAATAGACTACAGATATCAGTGCTGCGACGGCTGCACGTGTCTTGTGGAATTGGATGAGGAGCCTCCGCACCCGGTCAACGGGGATGCGATGAACACGGCACTGTTATTCTCGAAAATGCTGGATGCTGGCATTATAGACGAGATCCAGTTCATGAGGAAGATAGTCGTGGACGGATCCAATACATCGGGCTTTCAGAGAACCTCGCTCATCGCGACCGGCGGTTCCGTGGAAGTGAATGGCAGGAAAATAGGGATACTCTCGGTATGTTTGGAAGAGGATGCCGCAAGGAAACTCGAATCCTCCGGAAGCGAGACCCTGTATCGCTTGGACAGATTGGGTATTCCTCTGATAGAAGTCGCAACGGCTCCCGACATGGAGACTCCCGAGGAAGTCATGGAGGTTGCGCTCAGGCTCGGAACCCTTCTGAGGGCAACAAAGAAGGTGAAACGCGGGATAGGAACGATCAGAGAAGATCTGAACATTTCAGTTCCGGGAGGTGCCAGAGTGGAGATCAAAGGAGTTCAGGAACTGAGAATGCTCCCGGATTTTGTGAGAAACGAAATGGACAGACAGGCAATGCTCCTCAGGATAAGAGACATTCTGCTGGAAAGGGGAACCCGCCCTGCGGAGTTCGAACCGGTCGATGTTACGGAGATATTCTCGAAATGCGGGTCGAAAGTTATCAAAGAGGCACTTGCCGGAGGAGGGAAGGTGATGGCAGTGAGGCTCTGCGGCTTCTCAGGAGTCATGAACGGAGACGGAAAAAAGCTGAGACTGGGTTCTGAGATGGCACAGTATGCCAGGGTAAAGGGAGTCAGAGGCATATTCCATTCCGACGAACTGCCCGATTACGGAATAGAGAGAGAGTCTGTCGATTCCCTCAGGCTGTATATGGATATGTCCCCGTCCGATGCGTTCGTTATGTGCGCCGCAAAAGAAAGGAAGGCGGCGGATGCGCTCAGGGCCGCAGTAGAAAGAGCAAACCTCGCTCTGGAAGGCGTACCCGAGGAGACGAGGGATCCTCTGCCCGACGGGACGACAAAATACTCCAGGCCGCTTCCCGGAGCAGCAAGGATGTATCCGGAGACGGATGTGCCTCCGATACTCATAACCGATGATGTTCTGAAGACAATAGAAGAGAACATGCCGGAGTTTCCGGAGAAGATCGAAAAAAGATTGATTGGCATGTATGGCATAAATGCACAGCAGGCCGGACAGATCGTGAGACAGAACCGCGATGAGCTGTTTGCCGAGATATCCGAAGCGTCTGGGATGCCGGCGATAGCTGCCACAACTCTTACGAACACATATTCAGAATTGGAACGCGAAGGGCTGGACCCCGGCTCGGTGAGCCGTGCCTCTCTGATTCGGATGTTCGATCTTCTCAAAGCGAACAGATTTTCGAAGGAGGCACTGCCCTCTCTGCTGAGAAGAATGGCCGAGGGGTCCGATGCGGATGCGGCGGTCAGCGCATTGGGGGTCGGGTCCGTCGGCAGCGATGAAGCTTCCCGGGTGATAGCAGACATTGTCAGGGAACGGGAGGATTTTGTAAGATCCAAAGGGCAGGATGCGATTGGACCGCTGATGGGTCCCGTTATGGGAGCATTAAGAGGCAGGATAGACGGCAGACAGGCCAACGAACTTCTCGCCGCGGAGATAAAAAAGCTTATCGGGTGATTTCAAGGACATTGAGTTTCTCGAAGAAGAGGGGAAGTTCAGACAGGACTTTCACGCTGAGTCCTTTCAGAGTATGCCGCAGACCCTCCTGATCCATAAGCGATGATACTGTGATGATTATTCTGCCGCCGGGCAGGAGGTGCTCATCCGCCCCGGATATCAAATGCGGAAGAGGCCCGAGGCCGTCCGTGCCGCCGGACCATGCAAGTGCCAACTCTCCTTTTTCTTCGACCGGGAGATATGGAAGATTGAATAAGATCGTATCGAATTTCCCCTTTGTACATGAATATACGTCAGTTTCGATAACATTCGCACAGAGTCCGTTCAGTTCCATGTTTCTTTTTGTCAGCGCAACCGATTTCGGGTTCACGTCGCCGCATGTGACATTCGCCCCGTTCATAGCACAGTGCATGGATACAATCCCGGAGCCGCACCCTATCTCCAGCACTTTCTCCCCGGGCCGCACATCAAAGGACCTTATGAGAAGGATGCTGTCGTCTGACGGAGGGTATACGCTCTCGTCTGTTTCGGTTATGATATCCTGGTCATATCTCATGCCGGGGGTTATGCGCAAACGGAAATATAACCGATGTGAGGCACGGACAGACCGTTTCCGTAAACAGGCATCCAAGATGCCGGGAAGAGATGAATCAATATGATGAATTCATACTGCGACTGATACCTGTAGAACCTAAAGTATACCGAAAAACGGCAAATATGAACGGTAAGACAACCCGATACGGGCAAAAGACATCGTATGAGACCGCCGATGCATATAGCGGGGTGTGCACATGGCGCGAACAAGTTTTAACGACATCTGCATACGGATGTATATGATTCGGCTGGATGTACTGGCGGTCGGGAGTCTCCGGAGAGACGGCGAAGGGAAAATACTTGATGCACATTCGTCTTCCGTACTTATCAGGTCCGGCGAAAGTACAGTAGTGGCGGACACCGGCACGGAATATATGCGGCCTGCGATAAAGACCTCTTTCCGGCAGATAGGCATATTCCCCCGGGATGTAGACACAGTGGTGCTGACACACTCCCACAGCGACCATACCGGCAACATCGGAATGTTTGAGGGTGCCGATATACTGATTCACGAGGACGAATGCATGAACGTGCCCGGATCCAGACCCGTGGATCTGGACAGAGAACTCGCTCCGGGAGTCAGAGCCGTTCACACGCCGGGCCACACGAGCGGATCCGTGAGCATATTCATAGAGGCGGACAAGAGATATGTCATAGCGGGCGACGCGGTCCCGACACGCAGCAACTGCGAGAAGATGCTGCCGCCGGCGGTCAATATTGATCCGGACCTTGCACTGGAAAGTATAAAACGGATAACCAAGTATGCAGATGTGATAATACCGGGACACGGCCCCCCATTCCCGGTCAAAGGTGATTTGAATGACTAACGTAGAGATGCCGGAATATCTGTATATTGAATGCCCGGACTGCAGGGATATCACGGAACACGACATACTCAAAGGAAGGGCCGGAAAGGGCAACATTACCGGAACGTTCAGGTGCGGTGAGTGCGGAAGGGTGTTCTCCGACACGGTAAGGATGCCGGAAACACTAAAGGTCAAGGTTCTGTTCAGCGACGGAGATATCACAGAAACGACCGAGACAGAACTGGAATCGAACGAGATACTCGCGGTCGGGGATGAGTTTGATCTCGATGACGGACGCAGTGTGTGCATCACACACATAGAGAGCCGGGATGGTAGAAGAGGTAAGAAGTTCCAGGCAGATAAAATAGGGGCTCTTTGGGTCAAGCAGTTTGACACTCTTCATGTGAAGGTCTCCGTGAACGACGGACAAAAGACATATTCAGTCAGGACTGATGCAGATCCGGATGATGAGTTCACGATCGGCTCCGTACTTTCCTTCGAAAATTTTGATACGCTCATCCATGCCATAAAGACCAGAGACCGTCTTCTGAAGAACGGGTCGGCGGAGGCCAGAGATATCGTCAGAATATATGGAAAGATCAGGAAGAAGAGATACGAGGTGCTTGATCTGGATGAAGACACAGATCACGACGGGTTCGTTTTCGAAGACGGCGGACAGGACTCCTGAGGCACAATAAGGTCAAGGATATCCGCTATATTTTCAGATCTCACTGTGTGCGTGGCGGCCTCTGTCGTGAGATCATCAGTAGGATTGAATGCAATAGACATGCCGGCGTTCCTGAACATGGGGACATCAGTATATGAATTCCCGATGGAGACCGTTCTCTCCTTGGTTGTTCCGTATTTTTTTATGTACTGTCTGACATTGATTCCTTTGTCTCTTAGGTCTACGTTCACCCTGCCTTCTCCTGTGAGTGTTCCGTCGGAGCTGCTGCAGATCTCGTCAGCGGCATAGTCATCAAACCCAAACTCCTCGGCGATCATCCTCGCAGCCAGGTCTATGCCCCCGCTGACTATGACGCATCTGATGTTATTGTCTCTAAGACAGGCGACGGTCTCCTGTATGCCGCCGATCAGCGGCATGTCCTGAAAGAACCTCACTATGTCGAAGATTTTTATGCCGGGCCTGGCCTGTTCCCATTGGGCTATGTCCCTTCTCATGAATTCTTGCTGGTTTATCTCTCCTTTGATATATGCCTGATAAGTGGGTTCATTATCAATTCCGAGGCACTGGTTGATCCAATACCAGGAACTTCGGAGGGATGTCAGCACACCGTCCATATCGAAGCACACAAGATCATAACTTCTCATTGCGGATGACGTATGCGGGCCGAGGATAAAATCTGTGCGCAGGCGGCATAGAAACCGGATGGGTCCGAAACACAAAGACGACAATAACCATACAGGACCGACAGTTTAGATTATCTAATCGAAAGGGATAACATGGACCATGATCACAATGATAGGGACAGGACACGTGTTCAGAATATCGGAACAGGTTTCCTTCATTGTGAAATACACCTGGCCGGATGCGGTCCTGGTTGAACTGGACGAAAGAAGATACGCCTCGCTTATGAGCGGCGGGGACGGAAAGGGGCTTGAGAACACCCCAAAACTGTACCGCGGATCGGCAGAATATCAGAACAGGATATCGGAGAAAAACGGCGTCCTGCCCGGAGGGGAATTCACGGCTGCCATCTTTGCGGGGAAGATCGTCGGCGCGGACATAATATGCATAGACAGAGATGCCGAGCAGACCATGGCGGAGATTGAAGAAGGCATGTCAGCCTCCGAAAGGGTGAGGTATTCTGTTTCCTCGGTCACGGACAGCCTTTTCTGGAGGAAGAAAATAAACGTCACGCAGAAGAGCTTCGCCGATAATGAGGAGGAATACGTCCGCAGAATGCGCAGAAGATTCCCGACTCTGGTGGAGAAGCTGATCGACGAGCGGGATGCATACATGGCAGAGAGGATCAGAGGGGCATTGGAAAAGTACAATAACATTGTGGTTGTGGTGGGGGACGCGCATGTCAGGGGGATATGCAGTATCCTCGACGGCACCGAGATAGAGAAGATAAGACTTGCGGACATGATGAATCAAGAGAGAATGGACTGCATAAGGTCCAGTATATGGAACAGAAAACCGGGGATACAGGAATGAATGTTAGACTGCTGGCGCACACGCCGGACGCAGATGCGGTATGTACCGCGGCAGGGAGGTCGTGTTATTCGGAAAGGCCGTCGGCCGATCTTCTGAGGGAGAACGATAACGAGAAAGTCCTCGGAGTAATAGTTGGCATGGGCCACCATTCGGTCATAGAGCACGCAGTATTCACGTTCTCTGTCGAAGGCGTCTCAAGAGTACTGACTCACCAGTTGGTGAGGCACAGAATAGCTTCATTCTCCCAGCAGAGCCAGAGGTATGTTCCCCTCAAGGCCCCGACGTATGTCGTCCCTGATAGTGTAAAGGCCGATCCGAGGTCTGCCGCTCTTTACGAGAATACAATGGAGAAAATCTGGGATGCTTACAACAGGCTTTCGGAGATCGTACCGGCGGAGGATGCCAGGTATATACTTCCGAACGGATGCACGACCAACATAACCATAACGATGAACGCAAGAGAACTGCTTCATTTCTTTTCCCTGAGATGCTGCGAGCGCGCACAGTGGGAGATAAGAGATCTCTCCGAAAAGATGCTGGCACTCTGTAAGGAAGTGTCGCCGGTCATCTTTAGGGATGCGGGACCTCCGTGTGTCAGGGGACCGTGCCCAGAAGGGAAGCTCTCGTGCGGCAGGCCGCGATGCAGTCTGAGAAATCATGCCGTTTGACCGTTTGTATACTCAAATGCTGTTTACTATCACCATCGCACAATTATCTCGGATATGTTCAACCTGGTGTGCATTAAACATATTATGTCTGTGTTCAGAGTTTTGGATTAATATAAAAACAAATGGGGTAAATTCCGTTTCCCGTATCGTTTTTCTTTCAGTCATCCGTGCTGCCGATGTGGGTTCTTCCGGAGGAGTTCGGCGAGTTGTTTTTGTATAAACGCTGTTTGCTGTTTTTGTATAACTATTATTTGCTATTTTCGCAATTATTATATATTTATATATGGTAGTTTTTATATGCTGCCAGCTAAAGGACCAAGAGCAAGGACCAAGAGCACAAGAGAACTGACCGCTGATGATCTTTTGACACTGGATGAGATGATATCCGGGTCGGAAACGGTAAGAGAGTACAAAAGAAAACATTCTCCGAAACGCGGCGCATACACCTATGGTACTGTCAGCATGATCCTTCTGTACATTCTGATGGAATGCAGGAGACAGACATACAGAGGTATTGCATCACCGCTGAGCACCGAGGATGCGTTCATTCTCGGGTTTCCCATCAAAGACGGCAGGATCATGATACCGTCCGCAGCAGGACTGAATCATTTTGTCAATCATATTCTGATCCCGAATCTGATGACTGATCTGTCAGAAGAATTCGGCAGATATTTCGTCTCCGCGGGAAACGATGATTCCGCAGTGACATTGGATTCCGCTCCTCCGTGAGCTTCCGGGGGAGATAAACAGGCGGACTTCAATCGGCATTACCTGATCAACACGGATAAAGCGCACATTCTGATGGTGGAGGGTATGCCGGCGGCCATGGCATATCCGAACGGCAATGCTCAGGACAATCCGTTTGCAAAAGGACTCATTCAGAGAGGAAAGAAAATGGGAATATGCAGGCTCAAAGCAAAATATCTCATGGCCGACGCATCTTATGATCCGTTCGATACATACGCATTGACCTGGACAGAACTGGGCATGATTCCGATAACACGTATGAAAGAATCCTCGGTGTATCGTTAGGAAGCCGATATCGGAAGGATTGTCAATCGGTTATGGAAGACAGGAGGTAACAGAAATATGATTCTTCCTCAGAAGCTTAAGCTCCTGTCGGACAGCGGCAAAGGGGAACTGACAGGAATGTTCCTCAGAAACCGGAACCTGACGGATCTGATCAGAGATATCCGGCTGAAAGCAAGAAGCAGATGCGAAACAACTCACGCATCAATGAAGAAATGGATAAGCTTCGCAGTGAAAGGAACACGGCACAAGGGACGTGAGAACAAGATCCTATGCAAATTCTTCTGCATCCAGGCTCTGGCTTTTATTCTCATGGTATGAGAACGGGTCGGAGGATGTGCTGATTCTGCCAACACGCGCACATGAGCTTAAGCTCTCCTCCGGGACACACATCGGTCCGGGCATAATTGAACCTTTCCCGTGTTCGTGCAGATCGCAGGCATGGCCGGCAGGGCATCCGGTCATTTTCATAACGGTATCCCGTTTATTCCGCGGTTCTTCGTAAACGTGTTCAGAGTTATTCGGTTAGTCTGAACAAACTCCGGTTTCACCAGAGCCTATTGCTACATATCTATAAATGGTCTAAGGGCAATTCATCGGTCAACTGTTGCATAAAAATAGTAGGGAGGAATATAATTGTTTTCTGATGTAAACAACTATGAGATGAAAATGCCGAAAAGGTATGTGGAGCTGTCTGAAGAGGAAATGGAATACGATGGACTGGGAGTATTGGGCGACCTTGTCTCGTATGCGACGGGTAGCATAATAGGCGCATGGGATTATATTGATAGAAACCAGGCAGCCCTCGGTCAGATCGGACTTGGGCTTATCAGTTTGGCGGGAGGCATAGCGGCCTTCTCGACTCCAGCTGTAGTAGGCCAGATATTAGGTGCCTATGCGATTGTAGACGGATACAAACAGCTGAAATGAAGTGATGCTGTGGGTGCTTTGAGTGCGAGCGAAAAAATAGTTTTCTCGGTGTGACTGTTATTGTGGTCGTGTATTTTGTGTTGTACCTGTCCCTTCTGCTCCTGAATGTGAGCAGAGGAGATTTGGGTGCTGCAAGAATGATCGTGAGTAACGTTGCTCTTTCTGGAACCCTCGTGGCCGCCTTTGCGGGGATCTCGATATCCGTTATCGAGGCAAACAGGAAAAAAATCGCATCTTGAATCCGAGTCTGACACTTACGCAATCGATCCCGGTAGCTTGCGCCGAAGGCTATGCATTCTTCGCAAAGCTTGCGCGTTCCCAGTTAACTGTCCTGGTTCCGAAACGGTCGATTGAGGTCTGTCCAGGTGCCTCCGGCACTGGAACAGACGGTTCTGGATACATTCCGATAACGGAAGACTCCGATTGAGAACGGGGAAACACCTTTCCGTCTATGCGTACGGCTCTAGCGTCGAAACCGATCCGAGGAACGAACCGATCATGCCCTTGACGGTCGTTCCGTAAAGGTCTGTGCCATGGGTTCGCGTAGCTTAGCCGTCTGGCATTTCTTTGCCGCGTGCTGGTATATGATTTCTGTATGAGTCGCCCGGTATCGGGAGCACACACTGGAGCCTGACGGCTGTCGCACATGTATACGTCGCACGAACAGAGACATCAGTACAAAAAATTCTGCATCCCGATCCCCACTGCGAATGAAACGATCATTAACGCGACAATTGTGAGGGTTCCTTTCTTGACCATGACAAGCGTTTCCTCATCTGAGCGTGGCGATTCAATCTTCCCCGCAACTCTCATCCCGTACAGGAAGGTCACACTGAGGAATGCGACTCCGACATATATCGTCACAAGGGACCTCCAGTGTGCACCATCTCTTAACAGCACATCGATCATCGCGAGGAAACAGAAAAAGCAGATTCGGGGGCAGTGACATATACCGTCAAACCGCGCATGCCTCGCGTAGCAGGACTTTCGAAAGAGGGAATGTTATATTCTTCTGCCAAAAACCGCTTGAATCGACCCCAAAGTCCGCCCATAATACGCCTCGAAGAATTCTCGGGAAGATGTTCTGCTCAGTCTCCATCATTTTCCGACCGCAGACATTGCCGTGCTGATAAGAGGATCGATAACACCAGCGGCCATATTTCATGTAATCATTTCGCTGGCTGCCATCAATGCGACTTCGGACTCCCGTTATCGCCATGTATGCAACGATCACCGCAGACAGCATTCCTGTAACTGCAGGGATACCTGCATCTTTACCGCCCGATTTTCTGTGACTGCACTGTATGTCTCCATAACCGGACCATCAGCCTTCATTGTCTTCGACCGGAACCGACCGCCGCAACAGAGGGTGGGAGTTTTGGATACATGCCTACTGATAAGAGATATAAAATATAGTGTATCCGAAACACAATCAATCAAATATGTTCCCAATCGCTGTTGCAATGCAGGTGGGGAATGGCACTTGAGGATACAAACAGTCAACAGCATGGCGATATGCCTTTCGATATGCGGAACACGAAGCCGATGGGTTCCCTGTTCCGGAATAAGCGGCAACGGTCCGATGCGAAGCGGGAACCCAACAAAGCTTAAATATGAATCCACTTAATCGGGTCCATATCGGTGAAGGACAATGGGAAGAATAAGGCCCACATACATCAAGAGAGTTTCCATCGAACTTCTCAACAAATACCCTCAGGTATTCAGTAGGGATTTTGAGAACAACAAAGAGATGGTCAACAACCTCACGGACGTCTATTCGGTCAAGATGAGGAACAGAATAGCGGGATACATAACGCGCTATCTGTCCCGTCCGGAAATTTGAAACCGTTTAGTAACCAGCAAATTTTCCGCGGAGTAATACCGCCCGCGTGGGGTAGCTTGGATATCCTGAGAGATTGCGGATCTCTTGACCCGGATTCGAATTCCGGCGCGGGCACCAGTCACTGTCCGTCTGTCCTTTCGATCCACACCTTTTTCACGGCCTCGACATCGCCGGGAGGGAGTATTCTTGAAATTTCCTCTTCCGGAACCCGGAAGTCCTTGGCGATATCTCCGGATTTCCTTCCGCTTTTGCCCCTCCCGGGATTAAGAACCATGTATCTCTCCGAATCTTTGAAGAGATCGACGGGGCCGCACATTATCTTCATCGCACCCTGATAGTCTATCTCTCCTATTCCGAGTTCCATCTTCAGATGGTATTCATAATTTCTTTTGCCTCTGACTATGAACGCACCCCTCGGAACAAACTCTCCGGGGTTTGGCGTTTTGCTCACCTGATCCGGATATGCCCAGAATGCTGCGCCTTCCATGAGTGCGGCAACCCATGCCTTGGACTGCGTCAGCGCGAATGTGCATGCCTCGCGCAACTCCTCCTGCGTGGCGGCGGAACCTTCTTTCAGAATCACAGAGGGTGCGCCGTGAACATCTGCATGGACGAAGACATCCTTCTCCTTCAAGTGCTTCTTGACGATATTGTCGTTGGAGTGTGCGTCCCTTCCCGCGATGACCAGTTTTCCGGATGAGGTTATGAACCATTTGTATCTCTCGAACCAGAACTGCTTGGTAGGCTGGACCTTGTTCAGCGCGAGTGCCCTGGCCTTATCGAAGCCTTTCTGCTTTTTGTCCCTCTCGGCCACGCTCTCCTTCAATGCATCCTCTGCCCTTTTGGACTTCTCTCCGATGTCTTTGCTTTTCTGATATATGTCCGATGCATTCGCATCTATTCCCTTCGTGTAGTTCAGAGAGATTTTAAGGCCGGAAATTCCGACCGATACTGTGTTTTTGGGAGGATCTATGTCTGTAACGAACGGTATCTTTCTCGCTCCTTCTGCGAGCTTCTCCCAGGTCAGTTCTTTGGATTTCCGTTCCAGAACCGTTAGGAGATCGTTAATCTTCTGATACTCCATATACACCGCATCGGCCCTGTTCTTCAGGTCCTCGGATTCCATCCTGTATTCGCTGACGGTCTCCGTCTGCTTTTGTATCCTTTTCCTTAGCTTCTCCATCTCCGGATCTACGTAAGTCTCTTCTTCGGTCTCCTTCATCTCCCGCATGAGGGCATCAATGGCCAGCGACATGGCCGGTACCCTTTCCGACTCGGCATCCTCGTATATCCTGAGGTCTACCGGAGCGACATCTATAATCTCCCCGTCTTTTCTGAATACTGTAGGTTCGCCGGCTCCGAGAACAGAACCGATTATCTCCTCCAGCGATGAATACATCTTCCTGATGTCATCGTCGTCGATCTCCGTTGACAGACGGCTCTTGTCTACTCCGCTTCTCTTGCAGATCTCCTCTGAATATTGGCCGCCGAGGTTCACGACGGTCGCCAAGGTTCTGACTGTGTCCGATTCGGAGGAACGGAACACATTCTTGAAGTCTTCGAAAGAGGATTCCAGCGGATTGAATCTGCTCTTCGGCATTACGTAGTACTCCCCCGGGCGGGTGGAGCGGTCTCTCCATGTTTTGTGCGTAAGACAGTTGACTATCTTGCCGTCAAGGACCAGCAGCACGTTGCCCCCTCCGAACATCTCGAAGATCAGTTTGTACTCTGAATTGGACTTTAAGACATCCGTGACTGTTATTCTGTCAAACCCCGCCTGGACGGTCTTTCCTATCCTTGCATTGGTTATATACTTCCTCAGAAACGTGGCGAATGATGTGGGGGTCTCGGGAGTTTCCGGACGGTCCGGCGACAGATAAAGCCATTTCTTGTCTCGGAAGAACAACTCTCGTTTTCCGTCGCCCTGCACATTGAGACGGAACAGAACGTTTCCCGCGCCCCAGTGGAATATCTTGTCGATGTGCGCCCCTTCAAGCGATGCCATCTCGGAAACGACGGAACGGACATCGAAAGAGCTCATCTCTTTTTTCATCGACCGGGTTATGCGGACGTCAAAGATAAACCTTCTTTGAGGTTGCAATCCATTGATTATATTCACAGCTAGGTAATGGACCCATATGCCGCTGAACACATCATTGTGTTAATGTATGCAAACACGTAACGGCACCGGCTCGTATATCGCCCAAAAGACCGCCCAATTAAAAGGCCCGCTTCCTTGAAACACAGCAATCTGAAGCATCGGTTCTTTTCCGAACACCCGCGCAAACGGGATTTTTTGTCTTAGCCAGATCATATAGGCGGGTCCGCCGGGATTCGAACCCGGGTATTCGGCTCCGAAGGCCGAAAGGATAATCCGCTACCCCACGGACCCGTCATTCAGTGAATACCTAATGATTATTTATCATGTTAGGAGATAAAACCCTATATCAGAGATTCTATTTACGGCCGATGTCCAAAGTTGTAATGAATCATGGTGCGGGCGGGGAGATAATGCAGGAATTCCTCTCCAAACACATTGTATCTCATTTCCCAAAGTCAAAATCGGATGTCCCTCTGGACTCGATGGACGACTCCGCAGTCGTGGATGATATTGTATTCACGATAGACGGACATACAGTGAACCCCCTGATATTCCCGGGCGGGGACATAGGGAGAATATCGGTGTCCGGAACCGTGAACGATATTTCGGTTATGGGCGCAACACCTTTGGCACTTGCCTGTTCGGTCATACTCGAAGAAGGCCTGGACATCGATACCGTGGACCTGGTCATGGAGAGCATGGGCAGGACATCGCGGGAATGCGGCGTACCGATCGTCACAGGGGATACCAAGGTTATGGAAACCGGTGCCGTGGACAAGATGGTGATATCCACATCCGCCATAGGAAAGAGGTCTGAATTCATGGACAGCAACCTCTCGATAGCCTCTGAATACCGAACTGTCAGAGACAGATGGTGTACGGATGCCAACCTTGCTCCCGGAGATGTGATAATAGCATCCGGATACCTGGGAGACCACGGTGTGGCTCTTTTGTCATTCAGAGAGGGGTATGGATTCGAGAGCAGAATACGGAGTGATGTAGCTCCGCTGAATCGGATGATCGCAAAAGGACTCGCAGCAGGAGGCATAACCGCCATGAAAGATCCCACCAGAGGCGGTCTGGCCAACACGCTCAACGAATGGTGTTCGAAATCTCATGCAGAGATAGAGGTTGAACAGGCATCGATACCTCTGAGAGATGAGGTCATCAGTGCATGCGACCTTTTGGGTATAGATCCTCTGAGTATCGGAAATGAAGGTAAGGTAATAATCGGCTGCGTCCCCGACAGGGCCGAAGACATCCTCAAAGCGATAAGAGGTACGCCCGAAGGCAGAGACGCCTCGATCATAGGCACGGTCAGAGAGGGCAAAGAAAGAGTGATCCTCAAAACGGAGATCGGCGGAAGGAGGATACTTGAGCCCCCGTCCGGAGACCCTGTGCCGCGTATATGCTGATCTGAGGCAGTATTTTGCGACTTACGTAGAAAGAGATATAAGGTGCTAAGTGTAACGCGATCAGGGCAATTGAAATGGTTATCTTTCTTCCTTTCCCCGGATACAGGCCAGTTTTGAAGACTGATGAGAGAATAGACGATCGTATCTCCCCGCCTTACGACGTGATCGGAAAGGAGTACCTTAAGATACTCCGGGACTGCGAGAATAACGTCACAAATCTGACGCTGAATCCTGATATCGACAGAAGATACAAAGGCTCCAGAAAAGAGTTCGAAAGAATGATATCAGACGGGAGCCTTAAGCAGGATCCGGATTCATTCTACCTTTATGAGCAGGTCTTTGATGACCGAGGTGTTATGAAAACAAGGCTGGGACTTGTCGGTCTTCTGAAAACAGAAAGTTATGACAAAGGCCACATAATACCTCATGAGGAGACATTCTCCAAGGTAAAGGAAGACCGTCTCAGTCTCCTCAGGGACATGGAGGCTCATCTTGAATCTATATTTGGGATATTCGAGGGCCTGAGTCCGGAACTCAGCAGACAGGCAGAAAATTCTGCCAGACTGCTCTACCGGTATATGGACAGCAGCGGTGTCGACCACAGATTCTACATAATAGACGATGCCGGCATACACAAGCGGATAACATTCGAACTCGGAAACCAGAAGGTACTCATCGCGGACGGCCACCACCGATACGAGACCGCTCTGAATTACTCTCTGGAGAATCCGGATGACGCAAAAAAGGGGTATGTCCTCGCAACGCTCGTATCCGCGAAGGATGAGGGGCTCACAGTGTGGCCCACGCACAGACTTGTAAATTCGGCGAATGTGAGCATCAAAGATGCCAAGCGCATGATATCCGAGACAATGAGAACCAAGGCGGTTTCGGAGAACCATATTGAATCCGAAATGAAAGATTGGATGATGGGACTGATGTTCAGGGACGGAGAGTGCTTCCTCGCCTCGTATGACAAAGGCAGTAAGGAACTCTGCAGATTGGATACATACGTAGTGCAGGAACTGATTCTGAAGAAAATATACGGCTTTGATGAGGGGAAGTCCACTGTGGAATACGAACCGGAGTTTTCCAATGTGGAAGATCTGATGAGCGAAGACAGATTCGATCTCGCCATAATCCTGAATGACCCCAGCCTTGATACGATCTGGGACCTTTCCATGAAGGGTATCAGAATGCCCAAAAAGACAACGTTTTTCTTTCCGAAGATTTGGTCGGGGTTCGTGTTCTACAAAATGGCATGAACTGCTCGGCATTTTGGATTGTTTATGCATTGGTTATTCCATAGACGGCGGGACTGTCCTCTTGGATTCACTGCATGTTGCTTCCTGCGCGGAGGTGTTCAGTCTGTACTCGGATGATCAGACGAAGCAGACAGTCGCGCACGGCGACATATGATGCAAAAAAGCACCATATGATCGGTTGTGATGACGGAACGGAAATGTCCCCGCACGGAGGCCTGTGAACGGCGAAAGGCAGTACAGAAACGGCGCGGACAGCGGATGTTTTTACAGACATATATGAGAACAGATGCGGCTCAGGTTCTCGGACCGCCTTCAACGGAGTATTCATGGAGCCGCTGATGGGAATCGAACCCACGACCTACGCCTTACCAAGGCGTCGCTATACCTCTTAGCCACAGCGGCGTATGGGCATAGTCAAGAGAGACATTGTTATAAAGCTTTCTGGGGCCATTCAGTCGATGAAGGGATGTAGTCCATGTAAGATGTGTGTGACAGCCGAGTTAACACCCAAAAGAGAAGATTGCAAAATCAATAAACAGCGGTAGTAACGCTTTTACTCATGATTATGGAGAGTGTTAATGGTTTTTGTCAGCGGCCATCGGGTGTATATATTCGGAAGATGGTCCGGGCAATCGATCTCGGCAAGTACACAGACTGTGATCCGAATCAGACCGTCGCAGCGTATATCTGGATGTGTGTTTGACTTCTGCGGAGTTGTATAATGTGTGCAATAAATTAAATAAGATATGATGATTTAGTATGTATTAAATCTATTTGTATCTACATATTGAGGCATCATTTATAGTAATATTGAATATATTTATTTCCAGATTTTATGGATATTTTTATATGCTATGTTGGTTATTGTCTGTGGTATGGATTTGAGACGTGTGCAAATAACGGGGGGTTCCTCGTTCATGATCACTCTCCCCAAAGAGTGGGGGAATTCCGTAGGTTTGAAGAAAAATGACTCTGTGGGCCTTCAGGCTCAGCCGGATGGGAGTCTGACGCTGTACCCAACCGGTTCCGCTCCGGAAATTAAGCGCACCACTAAGGTCATTGATGCCACAAACATAAAGACCCGTGGGTTTCTGTACAGACAGCTGGTTGGTGCATACATTGCCGGACACATGACAATCGTCGTAACATCGGACCCGCCGATGCCAAGCGTGGTCACAACGGCTTCATCGAGCTTCGTGCAGACTGCTATAGGTCTTGAGACTATAGAGGCTGATGATTCTCACATTCTTATTTCCGATCTTATGGAACAAAGTGCGGTCAACACCAAAAAGATAGTCGAAAAAATGAGATTGCTGGTCAAGGGTATGATTCATGATATGTATGATGCGGCATTCACCGGAGATGTTGATAGCCTAAGGGATATGAATTTCAGATATGCGGAGATAAACAGGGTTCATGGTCTGATCGCGAGGCAGTGTAACATAGCTATGAAAGATGCGACCGCATCTCGAAAGATGAATGTGCCTCTATACGAGCTCTCATCATGCCTATCGCTCTCAAGAGTACTTGTGAGCATAGGGAACCATGCTATTTCTACATCAAATTACCTGGTCTTGATATCGGATGTCGGCGACCTTCGCCGCGTAGATGAGTGCATTTATAAGACAGGGGAAGGCATCTCTGAAATTCTGACGAACTCGATAGAGAGCTGGATAAACAAAGATATCGTATTGGCAGAACAGATGATCTCAGATATAGATGGGGTGATTTCGAGCATCAATGATAAGGTTGTGTCGAATATCAAAGCGCACAACGCGTCAGAGTATGTCCGGGAAATCGTTCTGTTTTCTTCGAAAAGAATTATGGAAAACTGCAGGATCATTACAGAACTTGCATTCAACAGGGCAATGGACTGAAACCATCGCCCCCAACCAACTATTTGCGGGTTAGGATTGAGTTTGGTGCCTGCGTCAGATATTCGGTGCCTCGGCTGACCCCGGATTGTTGTGTTGGATACTCTTCATTTTAGGCATCGCGGGTTGCCTTCGGCATCGGAATATCCGATTGCAGAAAGAAACCCTCAAATGCCCCTTTCTCTGTTTTTCCGTCCTAATGTAATAACCTGACTTCGACAGTCGCCTTGAAATTTCATTCTTCTGATAATTTGACAGTTGAGTTTTGCGGTCAGACAGTGATCCCGCGATCCGGAAACATCTCATCAGGCAGCGATTTTAACATATATCAGCACACAATTCTTGTTTTTTTGCAACAGATCCTGATACACAGAGAAAAGAAACAGCAGTATAAGGAGTCCTTATCCGGAAAACAGCTGTTGTAACAACACAGAGAGACGCAGCTGTCAAATTCTTTTCGGAAATAAACACAATTATTTTCCAAATGAAACACATAAGAAGACATACATTGACTATATGGCTGATCTGATTCGGACATGTGTCGGCGGGACGATTCTTCTGTCAGATTTTCGTCAAAACATATGTTGAAAAATCCCAACTGTCAAAGTCAGGATAAATGACAGAAAGTGAGGCGGGCATTCTGGCAATTGCCGAATTTGAAAATAAAAGAAATAGGCCATTGCGGCCTCTTGGTTTATGATTTGAATCTGTACTGTTCTTTTTTCAGAATAAACGCAAAAGCTATTCCGATTGCCCCGGCAATGATACCGCCTGTAATCAGACCCAATATGGAGCCGATCAGACAGTAGATGTAGGCATCGTGGTGTTTCTCCAGTCTGAATATGTTCATGCAGCTCAGCAGGGCAAATAGTCCGCTCACGAAACTCAGTATGCCGATGATGATCAGCACAGGTCCGGCGAAGAAAGAGAATAAGAAACCGCCCCCGAAGATACAGGCCAATCCAGATATAATCGAAATGATTGCCCACAGGATTCCCAGCACAAGAATGACCGTCAGCGTCCCGCCCAATGAGGATGTGTTATTCCGCGGCCCCCCCCCCTGGTTGGGGCCGAAGTTATTGCTCCAGTCTTGATTCTGGTTATAGTTGCTGCTTTCGTACTGATTCTGCTGACCGTAGTTTTGGTCTTCGTATCTTCCGGACGGACCTGACAATGCCGCTCCACAACTGGAGCAGAATGTCGATCCGCCGGCGGTCTCCTTTCCGCATTTTGAACAATATGTCATATTACAACTCCTTATTGCAAAACGTTATCTGTATTTCAACTATACAAATGTGCGTATTGCAGATATATTATGACAGTATCTGGCGGCAAACAGCTACACTGTTTTTTGTTGTCTGTGCTGAAACACCCGAATTATATCAAAAATGTAAATATTTGGGTTCTCTATGGATTTGTGCGGAAAGATTCTGCCAGCCCCTCATGGAATCAATAACTTTGATAAGGAAAAGTTATTCATTCTAATGTGATGTCGCGAGCATTCCCGTGTGAAGATCCGGGGGGGGGGATCGTTGCAGTACCGAAAGGGAAGACGCAGTGACCGTTTGGTCTACCGGGAGAAAGTTCCCAAAAGAACATGACACATTCACTCTCTTCTTTGTTTTTGTGAAAGTACGGTGTCCCCCCACTTGATTTGTCCAGGGTGTCAATTCTGTCGGAAAGGCCCACTCCTTTGAAGTTACAAAATCCAAAATACCGACCATTTTCCGGAGACTTGCATTAACGGCGTCTTTTATCTCGTCCAGATAACAAAGGTGGGCCCGCCCGGATTTGAACCGGAGTCAACAGCACCCCAAGCTGCAAGGATACCAAGCTACCCCACGGGCCCATTTAATTGGTTTGGTTTTAAAAGGTTTACCCAAGAGGCGCTATCTCTCCGATGAGATCTGCGTGAGACACAATCATCCTGCGACAGCAGTATCTCTCGAATCCGAGGTCATCCAGGACGTCTTTCGGATTCTCTCCCATGCCCACACGCTTTATGTACTCTGGGTACGCGCTTCCTACAACCTTTCCGCATGTGAAACATCTCACCGGTATAATCATGATATCACCTTAACGATACGACTTCTGTTTCTTGGCACGGGCACCGTGTCCGAGCGGGTTCTTGGGGAGCTTTCTTCTGTCATCGTTGATGATGAGTGTTCTGTCGTAAGATCTGAACACTGTCTCCAACTCCTTATCTTTGTAGAAGTCGACCAGACCCCTTGCGATGGCAGTTCTTGCCGCTGCAGCCTGTCCCATGACTCCTCCGCCGCTGACCAGAACTATTATATCGACATCCGTCGCCTTCTCTGGCACAAGGCCGAGAGGTTCCTGAATTTTGAGTCTTGCCAGTTCCGGACCGTACAGGTCCAGCGGGACCTTGTTTATGGTCACTTTGCCGGTACCCTTTTTGACGGTCGCCCTTGCGATTGCCGTCTTCCTTTTTCCGCTTGTGTTTACGTGCTCCATGAGATCATCTCACGTTGGACCCCAGGAATTTTGAAACGGCACCCAGGGTTGTGTATTTGCCGGTGATCTCTCTGTTGGCCTCTTCAGGCCTGAGTTTCTCGCATGATTCGAACTGTTTCGGCGTTCCGACGTACACATGGAGTCTCCTGTATGCGTCCCTTCCGCTTGTTGTTTTCCATGGGATCATACCCCTCACACAGCGTTTGAACAGAAGATCTGCTCTGCGCGGGTAGAAGGGTCCCTTTCTTTTCGTTGTGTCTCCGCGGTCGACTTTTGCCTTGAAGTCGGCGAAGATCATCTCTTTCTGACCTGTTATGACTATACCCTCTGCGTTGAGGACAACGATGTCTTCTCCGGCCATGACCATTTCGGCAACATTGCTGGCAAGTCTGCCGTGGATCAGTCCTTTCGCATCAATGACTGTAACCATTCATATCACCTCATGATCCTCACGCCGGAACCCGTCGGATTCGCATCCATGAGTTCTCTGATCGTCATCGTTTTTCCACCGGCGGCGTTTATGCCTGCAATTGCGGCATCCGAGAATCCGTACGCTGCAACCGTCACTTTTTTTGCTACGCTTCCTGCGGCGAGAACTTTGCCAGGGACAATAATCGTGTCTCCGTCCTTTGCATACCTTCCGAGTTTGCTGAGGTTCGCTTCGGCCCAATTCTTCTTTGGTTTTTCAAGCCTAAGCGCTATGTCTCGCCAGATCGCGGCTCCGTTCTCCCTGGTCTTCGCCTTGAGATCTGATATCAAGGCGATGAGCTGGGGATTTGTCTTCACGTTTCCACTCATATTCTGACTCTCCCGACATCGGGTAAGCGTCATATAGGGAGGTTGCTTATAAACCTATCTTGAAGGACCTGTGCCCGCGTGCGCACGTATTTAATGGTGCCCAGCATTCCTAGGCCGCAGTTGGTGATATTGTGATAAGATTCGGACCTGCCGGAATACCCCTGTCATGTAAAGGACGGACGCTGAAAGACGGGATAGAAGATGTGCACAATCTGAGCCTCAATGCTCTGGAGATCCAGATGGTACGGGCCGGAGTATACGGAAGATACCCGAATGATGATGAAATCGGGACGAAAATGAGGGATATCGAGGAAAACTTCATCGTGGAGTTGGAAAGGGCAGGAGAAATAATATCGGATCCGGAGACGGTGATAGAGGAAGAGGACGGTCTTATGTACATGCAGTCTGGAATAACCGACAGTTTCGGAGAACTCTACGGGATAGGCAGCATAGCGAAGAGACTGGACGTGAGTGTATCGCTTCACACTCCGTACTACATAGATCTCGGTTCGAACAACGAACTGACCGAATCATGCATGGACAGCATAAGGCGTGCGGCAATAATACTGAATGCTCTGGACGGAGAGGTTGTGGTCACAAGCCTGGGTCTTTACACAGGAAGGCTCCCGGAAGAGGATATTGATGCGAACATACTGAATAATGTCGCCGATATAATGGATTGGTGGAAAGAGAACGGCATCAGGCCGAAACTGGGTGTGGAAGTCACAGGCCATCAGTCCGTATACGGATCTCTGGACCAGATACTCGATATGTGCGATGCCATTGACGGGATAGTGCCGGTTATCAACTTCCCGCATTACCATTCAAGGACCAATGGGTCTCTGACAGAGTCGGAGGATTTCCTTTCACTGCTTCGGCAGGTGGAGCCGTACTGCAAGGGCAGGATGCATACAACATTTGCCGGAGCAGAATATGCCGATGGCAATGAGAAGAGACTCACCCCGATAAAGAAGGGAGATCTTAAGTTCGAACCGCTGGCAGAAGCACTCTGCGATCTCAAACCTGAGGCGACGATAATTTCTGCGTCACCCCTGCTGGAACATGATGCCATGTACATGAGGATCATAAATGAGAGGGTGGTGAGCAAGAGAGTCGCAAAAGCACTCAAGGAGAAGAAGAAAGCAGAGATCGCCGCCGTTGCAGAGGAATGAGATTTGCTGGAAACAATGGATTATCTGAAGGAACGCTGCAAAGCCGTTGTATATTCGATACCCGAGAGCGACTGGAACAAACTCATAGAACTGATAGTATCCAAAGAAAAGATATTCATCTACGGATCCGGAAGATCCGGTCTAATAGGACAGCTCTTTTCGGTGAGACTGGTCCAGATAGGCATAAATGTCTATTTTGTCGGGGACATGACAACTCCTATAATCGGCAAGAACGACCTGACCATACTGATCTCCAACACGGGACAGACGACATCCGTTGTTCAGACGGCAGAGATAGCTATGCGCATAGGTTCTCATGTGGTGTCGCTGACATCGTCGCCGTCAAGCAGACTTGCGGCAGTCTCGGACACAGCGATAGTTTTCAAGATCAAAAAAGACGCAACAGATTCCGAACTTGCCCCTCTGGGTACGATATTCGAGGATACTGTGCTGTTCTTCTTTGACTGCATGATACCGGAACTCATGAAAAGGCTCAATGTAACCGAAGAGGATATGCGGAAGAGACATGCCATATGGGTCTGATCACGTCAGAATTATCATGGAAACTTTCTCAGGCAGGCCGCCGATGCACGAAAACGATGCGAGTTCGGACCCCGCCGGATCAATAACCAGAGCGTATCCAACATCCATGCCGAATATGCCCGTGTGGGTTTTTATGTCCACATCCGAGAGGTAGCATCCTATTCCCAGATGGGAGTGATACCACCCGACTATCGAGCTTCCGCCGCAGTCGTCTATTGATCTGAATAGTTTTTCTATCGAATCTTTACTGAATCTTACGCTTGCCTCGTCGGCATCCAGGTCCGAAGTGGCGGTATTCGTGACCTTAACATACATTCCCATATCATCTCTCAGGATGTCGCCTGTCAGCAGTCCCATGACTTCTTTGTTTTTGAGATATCCTTCTTCGGCATGTGCTGTTATCAAGTCTATTACGAATTCCCTTACAAAGAGAGACACACCCCTCACGGGTCTTACCCCGAACTCAGCCTCGTACGGGTCAGAGGAAATTATCTTCGGCATCGTTCCCACCGTATCTTATTTTGGCCTCGAATTTCGGTTTGTTGTCAAGATACCATCTGGCCGCTTCCATGCATGAATCGGTGCCGTATGGGTTCATGGGATTGGGATCTGATATCAGCTGTTCCACGCCTTTTACGAATGACAGCAGAGACGACCCGAATGACCAGTTATCCAGGGTCTTGACACAGACGAAACCTCCGTCTTCCGGCATCATTATGTTCGGGTGGAAGACAGGCGTCATCCACTTTGCTCTTGGCCTCTCATACGGATATTCCTCGGATATGACTATAACAAAAACATGGTCATTGGCGGTCTTTTCCTTCGATATTCTGGCAGGGGTGTTCCTCAGGACTATGCTCACCTCAATCGGGAACTTTGCGTTCTCTGGAACGGAAGGAACATCAATGCCAAGGTGACTGTTCAACCCCAAGATCTCGTTGTCGATCCTTTTTACCAGTACAGACCTGACCAGACCCATCTCAGCTCCCGCCTTCGGGATCGGGAATCATCTCTATGATGTCATCATCTCTGAGGTTTATCTCATCGATGCTCTGGCTCTTGCAGAGAAGTTTTGATCCCTTTCTGAGAACATATGCACCGGAATCCTTTCCCCAGTACTCTGCGGCTGTATCGATTATGTCCTCTACGGACTCGTAAGACTCCAATTCCATCCGTATGGATGAGCTGTTGAGTGTGTTAACCACGGTGACTCTGACGGTCATTTCAATTCCTTCCTGAGAGGTGATTCGGACAGTCTCTGTCCTCCGGGATCTCGAGACACTCCATTGTTCCCAGGATTCCGTCATAGTATATTACGTTCCTTATGCACAGGTCCCTCCTGCCGGACAGTATTTTCATTGCCTCCCTCACCTGGATAGCAGCTATGACTGAGGTTGTGGTTATCTCGGATGCCAGCTTCGGCACGAAGACAGTCCCGCCTCCGGTGCACGAGAATCTCTCGTCGATGAGTTTCATGTGGCTGCCGTTCATCCCGCACTCCAGACACGGTCCTGAATCCAGGACGACCTGCGCCTTTCCTCTGAATCCGTCGGTTGCGCCGTCGACGTAGGGTATGCCGTGATATCTTGCATGGGAGTTCACGTGCAGTCTTGCGGATATGTTGTCAAGACATCCGAATACAAGATCGAAATTCCAGTCCTCCAGATCCTGTATTCTTGATACAATCGGGGCGATTTTTGTTTCAGGACAGAGGTTGTGTGCCATCTCGGCGATAACCTCTGCTTTGTTTTTTTGTTCATCGCCTTCTCTGAAGAAAACGCACCGGCTCATGTTCGATCTCACAATCTTATCCATATCCGCGATGGATATGTTTCCGAATCCGGCCAGCAGCATGCATTTTACGACCTCGTTTCCAAGAGCTCCGGCCCCGACCACCAGACATTTCGATCCGTGTATTCTGTCGATGTCCAGCCAATCTATTCTTCTCATTCTGTCGAATCTGTCGCTGTCGTATTCCCTTACTCTCACGGACCGCCGTACTTATCTTTCCGTATAAACGATTGACGGACTCTTCCCGGATTTGTGCAGAAGTCGCTGCGGACCGCACCCGGATATATCAAGACACCTGCAGACTGTTTCTGTCAGCCGGATCGATCTGTCGTAATCCTCCGAGTCTATGCCGCCGGGCCTGTGCGGAGGCGCATCATCTGCGCGGTACCGCAACTGTTCGATCATATTTGTGTTGCGCAGCACAAAAACACCGCTTTCGGGAGGGGTTTCGAGCTTAAAGAAGTACGGTCTGAATCCCTTGGATGTCTTGAAATAAGTCTATTTAAAGTTTATATCGGTCGGACCGGCACCTTTGCTGTCTGAAGCTGCTCCGCAGAGTTGACGGACAGTGACAGATTTAAACTATCATGTCTATGAGACAGAGATGCCGACAAAACTTCCCGAACACGATCACTGCCGGTTCTGCGGGGATCCCGTGCCGTTTGATCAGGCATTCTGCTCCGAGGATTGCTACTACAAAGAACAGGCGAGGGTCGGGAAAGAAAAAAAGAATAACAGAGTTTTTATCCTGCTGACGGCCGTCAGCGTGATCGCCGTGGTTGCGGTCGGCGTGCTCGTCTGAGCTGTCCCGCACTGGTCAGATCCGTTCCGGGCCGAAGTGAGACAGAGTCGCGGAAACATTGTGCACACGAAGTATATCGGCTCCGCTGTCGGCGGCTGTCTTTGACGCGGCGGCTGTCGCCTCGTCTCTCTCCAAACTGGGAAAACACTGCGCAAGGAATCTTTTTCTGGACGGGCCTATGAGCACGGGGTACTTTTCGCCGAATGATCCGCTGTTTCTGATTATATGCATGTTCTGTTCTGCGGTCTTCCCGAATCCTACACCCGGATCGAGTATTATGTTACGTTCATTCATCCCCATGCGTACCGCATGCTCGGCCCGTCCGTCAAGGAATTTCTTGATCTCGGTCATGAAATCTCCGTTCATGACATACGTGCCAAGTGTCTTCGGGCTTCCGTGCATGTGCATGATGATTGCCGGAACATCGTACGACACCGCGACACTGATCATCCGATCGTCTCCGAACCCGCATATGTCGTTTATGACTGATGCCCCTGCTTTTATGGATTCCTCCGCAACCTTCGGTTTCGTCGTATCCACGGAAATGGGCACATCGACCGTCGGCGAGAGTTCTTTTATTATCGGAATCACTCTTTTCAATTCCTCGTCTTCCGGAACGGGATCGGCCCCCGGTCTTGTGGACTCTCCGCCTATGTCAATTGCATCCGCACCCTGATCTATGAGTCCGTAGGCATGTTCCAGTGCCATGTCCTTCCGGAGATATCTGCCGCCGTCGGAGAAGGAATCCGGAGTAATGTTCAGTATCCCCATCATAACGGGTCTGCCTGCTGGGTGTCTTGTACAAAGGTTCGAAGGGTACATGTCAGAGGCAACTGTCGACCAGTTCGGTCAGATCCACTGTCCTTAGTTTGCGGCTGTCTGCCGCTGCTGTCAGATTTGCTACGCAGAATGGGCACGCCGTGACAATTATATCGGCGAAACCAGCTTCATCCAGCCTTGCCGCCGCAATGCTCTTTGCTGTCTCCGGGTAGGCTGATCTCACTCCTCCGCCGCCTCCGCAGCAATGGCTTGCGGACCGGCTGAACTTCATTTCTTTCAGGTCGATGTCCGGGAATTTCCTCAGAACCTCTCTCGGAGCATCGTAGACGTTGCAGTGTCTTCCGAGATGGCAGGGGTCGTGGTATGTCACTTTCACGTTGCCCAGCGGCTTCAGTTTAAGATCCCGCTCTGCGAGGAACTCCGACATGTGGAGGACCTTGAACGGCACATCCACGAATTTCGGATACTCCATCTTGAACATTCTGTAGCAGCCCGAGCATGACAGTATCAGCGTCTCTACGCCCATGGCTTTAACCGCATCCACGTTCTTTTTCATGAGTTCCATGGCCCTTTCTTCATCGATACCTATCCTCTGAAGGACCGATCCGCAGCACACTTCGTCAACGGTCGTAAAATCCAATCCCAGTTTTCTGAGTATCGAAAGCGAGGCTTTGGCGATTTCCTTTTCCCTGTATGTTGCTGTGCATCCCGCGAAGTAGCCGATCTTTGCTCTGTGCGGTTTGATTCCAAGCGTATCAGTAACTGATTTGGACTCGGCATACGGGTTGCCGAACCTGACCACATTATCAGCGACATTCCTGTGTTTGGGGAGTATGTGTCCGTTCTTTACGAGGTCAGAACGGCACATCTCGATGACCTCCACGATATCGACCTTTGAGGGACAGCGTCTGACGCAGTCTGCACAGGTTGTGCAGGTGTACATGTTCTCGATCACAGAGGGATCAGCCTTTATGTCTCCGTTGAGGAGACCGTATGTGAGTATCAGTCTTCCTCGGGACAGCGCAGAATCCCATCCTATGGATTTGAATGACGGGCAGACGCTTTTGCAGAACCCGCACATGGTGCAGGTGCTCAGTGCCTCCTTCACCTTCTCTAATTTGTCTGCTTCGAATACACTCATTTCACTCAATCCTCGGTATGGTTACGCTTCCGTCCATAAGTACTATTACTTTTGCATCGGGGTTCTTCCCGAGCGCATCCGCGACGGCATCCGCCGCTGTCGGGAACGGCGTAATGTTCGCGGCTCTGATGATCTCGGGATCAAGATCCGTCACGGCACATATATCGGCCCAGATGGCTATCTCCGCCATTTTGGCGGCTTTGTGGTATCCCAGCCTGTACTCTCTGCCGAGGTTCTCGAGGACCTGTTTCGGATCCCGGGAAGAGGACAGCTGAGTGAGGAATGTGGCATGGCCAATACCTTCTCTGCATTTGGAGATGACTATTATCCTGCCCCCATCCTTGAGTGCCCATTTTCCGTTGTCCAGTGCTTTCTGCGACTGATAAAGGTCCACATCCATCGGATACGGTGCCACAGATATCACCACATCGGCCTTCTCGGGTATCGGTACGGAGAAAACCTCGTTTGCCCATTCCACTGCTCTGTCGAAGGCCGGATTAAGGCTTCCGGATGCCACCCTGTATATGTGCTGATGTCTGTCGAGGACCATTTGTATTGAGAAGATAGCTTTATCTTTCACGACCTCCAGAGCATCCATCATATCTTCGTGAACGGGGTTGCCCTTCAGGATGAGGGACTGTGCCTCGTTTTTCATGGCCAGTCTGTGGTTGGCCTCTATTGTTCTGAAGGATGCTACACCCGGAAGGAATGATTTTCTTCCCCCTGTGTATCCTGCGAAGTAGTGGGGTTCGACACTGGTTATTATGACGAGTCTGTCGGCCTCTACTGCGATTCTGTTGACTTCCATCGGGGTGCCGTTTTTGGACATTCCGAGGCTGATGCACTCTGACATTTTGGCATCGTGAACGATTATCCTGTCTTTCAGACTCTCGTAGTGCCTGCCGAATACGAATCCGTATTCTTCCGGAGTCATGCCTCTGTGGGTTCCCGTAGCCACCAGATATCTGGCCTTGCGCAGATCCATCTTCTTCGACAGTGCATCAAGCACCCTTGCGGTGGGTGTCGGTCTCGTTCCGTCGTTGACTATGAATACAATATCCTTTCCGCCTTCCAGAAATTTTGAGAGCGAATGATGTCCTATAGGGCTGTCGACGGACTCGCATATAGTCTCGTCTGGATCGCCGCATACTACGTCCTTGGGATAAAACGTCCCAATGTAATTCCTGTCGGGGACTTCGATCCTCTGGACTCCTTCTTTTCCGTATTTGATATTGATTATCATCTGAGACCGACCAACCGGATTGTATACTCTATTATTAATCGTTTATTTAACAGGCGCCCGCCCGTGCCGCCGTGAGATAACTTATTTAGAGGCCGTCAGATACCTTTCGCAATGGTCTCTTTGAATGAATTGGGGGAAAGAGAACTCATCGCGAACGTTCTGAACATCATCCGGCGGCCGCCGGGGTTGGGTCCGTGCGACGATTCCGCGCTGATACCTCCCATCTGCGGAGATGTGGTCGCATGCATCGACAGCGTGTCCTTCGAGAGGCATTTCCCGAAGGGGATGACTTATGCGGAGTTTGGATGGACGGCCGCCACCGTGAACATAAGCGACCTGGCATCTATGGGAGCAGAACCAATCGGGCTGCTGGCGGCTGTGATGATGCCCGGAGACCTAGACGAAAAATCGCTTTACGACATCATGGCCGGCATGGACAGATGCGCGGAAACCTTCGGCGCATACATATACGGCGGAGACACCAAACCCGGCTGCGGAGCCGTATCCTGTACCGCGATAGGCTCGCTCCGTGGCAGGCGGCCGATGCTGAGATCCGGTGCCAGGCCGGGAGATTTGGTGGCCGTCACCGGTTCGCTCGGGTCGGCTGCGGCCGGATTTTTTGCATCAGAAACTAGCATTTCCGATAGTGTTTCTTTATCGTCCCTTATGACTCCCGTGCCGAGGGTGGACGAGGGAATATTGCTGTCCGCATCCGGTGCGGTCACATCATGCATCGATCTGTCCGACGGATTGGCCGACGGGGCTAGGAGTATATGCAGTGCCAGCAGTGTCGGTATGGACATCCAAATGGAATTTTTGCCGGAGGGGAAGGGAGTGGATACGGTCTCTTCCGGATTGGGAATAGCGAAAGAGGAAATGATGCTGTACTGGGGCGGGGATTACGAACTGCTGTTCACGTTCGGCAGGGATAGGGTCGATGCCCTTTATGATCTCGGCGCAGAATTTTCCGTGGTGGGCAGAGTCACGGATGAGAATGCCCCCTATATCATCTGCGGGAACAAAAGGACGGTGATGGGAAACGGCAGGTATTAATCCCGGCAGAGAAGCAAAATACTATCATCGCGAAGACGGACTGTATGTGTGCGACCTCTGCCCGCATGGGTGCAGAATACAGGTCGGCGGGTTCGGAAGGTGTCTGTCGAGGAAAGGCGAAGAAGAAAGGCTGGTTGCCAACAACTACGGAAAGGTGTCGTCTTTCGGTGTGGATCCGATAGAGAAGAAGCCCCTTTACCACTACTTCCCGAAGACCAAGATATTCTCGGTAGGCGGGATCGGGTGCAACATGTCCTGCAAGCACTGTCAGAATTATGCGATATCTATGTCTCCGGCCGGGAGGAAGAGGACCACATACGAATCGCCGGAAGAAATGGTCGCGTTCTGCAGAAAAGAGAGATTTGACGCTATTGCTTTCACATACAACGAGCCGATGATATGGTTTGAATACATCATGGATATCGTTGAGGAGGCTCCCGACCTCAGATATGTTCTGGTGAGTAACGGTTTGGTCAGCGAGGAACCGCTGCTGGATCTTTGCAGAGTCATAGATGCAATGAACATAGACATCAAAGGTTTCACAGACGAGTTTTACATGAAAATCTGCGGTGCACATCTCGCAGATGTTCTCAGATCCGCCGAGACCGCGAACCGGAAGGGAGTGCATCTTGAGCTGACATACCTTGTCATACCCGGATATAATGACTCGGATGAAGAGATAGGGAATTTCTCGTCATGGGTGCGTGACAGTCTGTCCCCGGAGACACCGGTCCACTTTTCCAGATTTCACCCCGACTATGAGATGATGGACGTCCCTCTGACTCCGGTCGAGACGCTGCTTATGTGCAGAGAGACTGCGATGGAACACGGCTTGGAATACGTCTACGTCGGAAATGTGCTGACAGATGATTCTTCGGATACTTACTGCCCCAACTGCGGAGCACTGGTCATCCGCCGCACCGGGTATCTTGTAGATCTGGTCGCACTGAACGGCGACCGCTGCTCCCAATGCAGGCACAGAATGCACATCAAAAGATGAGGAACAGCGGGTTTCCGACCAGTGCTATAACAGCCGTTGCGGCTGTGATCGTTATCACAAAAGGAATCATAGGCGTGACCCAGACTGTTTCGCGTCCCGCATCTCTGAGTCTGGCGTATATGCCGGCTGTCTCCTCTTCGTCCGGAATCCTTACGGACCCGAGTTCTCCGCCGACAATGTCTTCCAGCGGCCAGACATTTGCTGTCTCTGCATCGGAAACCTTCATTCTGTATCCTGAAAACATCCTTCCTGAAAAATCCCCTTCTCTGGCATTCCTTGCGGCGAAGTACAGTGCAAGAGGAACTGTCATGACGGCGGCCAGGAACAGAACCGATAAGGAAAAAACAAAGATATGGCTGGCTGCGCTGCCTGGGATATTTATCAGCGGAAATCCCAGAAAATGCGGATACATCGGAAACATCACCGAAAGCACGACAAGACATTTCACATCCGCGCCTCCCCGCACAATGCCGAGAGCATACATCCCCAGGTAGACCGCGTAACAAACGGGTATGGATATCCATGCCTTCGCGATGTCTCCGGGCAGATCTGAACAAAGCGGCACTATGAAAAGCAAAGCAGCCGTAAGGTAGAACAGGAACGGGTTGAATTCTCTGTCCGAAAAGATGTCCAGCAGGATCAGGGATGTGCCCGCCGCCAGGCATATATACTCCCATCTGAAACCGGTCAGGCCGATTGAACAGGCCAGTGTCGTGACAAGTCCGGCAGAACCTATCGCGGCCCAATGCCAATCCCCGACCTCCCTCTTCTTCCAATCGCTTATGCTCGCAGAAATCAGCACTGCCATCGTTACGACAAACGCAGATATCCCGAGTATCTCCTCCGTTTCCACACCCCCGACAACACGGCGACAGATATTATTTTATTCTCCCACGGGGTCCGGTTACTCATGAGACGGGCGAAAGTCCTGACTGTGCTGTCGGCCATATTTGCGTTATCGGTGCTGTTCCTGGCACCTATGGCACCATCTGATGCGGACGGCACTGACGGCGTGAGACTGGTCCCATACGGGGAAAGCCTGAAGATCAATGCAGGTTCCTCGGGCGAGTTCATGATGGAGGTAGTAAATGATCTCCCCTATCTCACTCATGACATAAGCAACGACAGAATGGTGACGGTATCGTTCGCGTCTGCCCCTGCCATCAAGATGTCGATGAGCAAAGAGCAGAGCAAATACTTCGTTCTGACCGGCAAGGAATACCGTTCGATAACGGTCACCGTCAGCGTTGACAAGTACGTTTCGGCCGGTACTTACGGAATGGAGGTGACCATAGAGGTAAGGTCTTTTCAGGCCGGTTCCGTCAGCGAGACCGCCGACCGCGTACAGATGGACCTGACGGTTCTTTCGCCGCTGTCTTCGGAGAAAAACTACAACAAAATACTGGGGATATTCGACAACCCGCTCCCGGATCCGTTCGGCGGCCCTCTGGTATCCGCAGTCATAACGTTCCTGCTCTGGACGATCATAGGCACACTGATCACTGCGGCCGCCGTACCCCTGTTGATCCGTGTGGTAGCACGCGACCACATAAACGAAAGCAAAAAACTGAAGAGGAGGCTTAAAACACTCATACCTATGGTCCTGATGCTGTTTGCGTTTAACAACAGTCTCAGGGTGTTCGGTGCGTCGGAGGAAATAATAGGGTCAGCTGAGAACTGGTTCAGCATCTTTTACATAATTCTCGGAGCGATAATCGCCTGGATGATCTACTTGGTTTTTGTTCAATATGTGACATCAAAGATATCAGGGAACGGACTCATGGACAACAAGGCCGTCGACATAGGGCCGCTGCTCCGTCTGCTCGGAAAACTTGTGATCTCGGTGATGAGCGTTGCATTCATAATGTCTACCTGGGGATTCAATCTCTCCGCCATAATAACGAGCGCGGGCATAGTGAGCCTGGGGATAACACTGGGGGCGCAGAATATACTGAATCAGTTCTTCAGCGGGATGGTTATTCTGCTTACACACCCGTTCAGGGCCGGTGATCTCGTCAGGATCGGTAACAGTTCCATGATCTGCAGGGTGCTGAGCATCAATATAATGAATACTGTGTTCAAAAACTGGGAAAACGAGGAGACGATCGTCATGCCCAACAATGCGGTGGCATCCGCTACCATAGTAAATTTCACGGGGGACGGACTGACGTACAAGATAGTCGTGCGCATGAGCATCGCATACGGCGACGACATCGATCTCGCCCGGAGCATAATGAAAAAGGCCGCCATGGACAATCCCAACGTAATAATCGACGGTTCGGTCGATATCCCGTACACGCGGGTCACGGCGTTTCTTGATTCAGGCATAGAACTGACAGTTACATGCTATGTCTACGATTTCAACGATCACGGAAAGATAGGCGGGGATCTGAGAGGATCCATATTCAAGGCCTTCGGAGAGAATGGCATAACCGTGCCGTTCCCGCAGATGGATGTTCACTTCAGTGCCGTCCGTGACAGCGGCCCGGAGAAGGATGCAGATGTTTGATCCGCGGGGGGCCGACAATGTTTTTCGTTGATTGGTTAAGAGAATCACAACAATTTATATATCGTAGTTAGGCTTACGCGCAACAGATTTACGAAATCAGGCAATCACGGTGATTTTGATGATAGACAATCTTGACAAGCGGATATTAGAGATCATGAAGAAGGATTCCCGCTGTCCGTTCGTGGAAGTCGCCAGCCAGCTGGGGGTATCCGAGGGCACGGTAAGGAGCAGAGTACACAGGATGACCGAGGAAGGAATAATACGGGGTTTCACGATAAAGACCAGTTCCAAAAATGTCAAGGCCCTTGTGGAGATCAGGATAGACGTAAACACCGACACGGAAGAGATAGCAAAAGAACTTGCGAGCTACGAAGGCGTGGCAGAAGTGTTCGAGGTCACCGGAGACCAGGATATAATAGCACTGGTTGACGTGGAGTCATCCCAGAATCTTAACGATATCATCGAGAGAGTCAGGAGATACGACAACATACTGAGCACACGTACGCGGCTCATACTCAAAGAGCACTTCGGAGAGAACTGACATGTTCAGGGGAACCTCTACTGCCATAATAACACCGTTCACCAAAGATAACGAGGTCGACGAGAGTTCTCTCAGGAGGCTTGTGCAGTTTCAGGAAGAGAACGGCATTGATACTCTGGTCCCGTGCGGATCTACCGGAGAATCCGCCATGCTCAGCCACGAAGAACATATGCGCGTCATAGAGATTGTTGTCGATCAGGCAGAGAAGGCTAAAGTTTTGGCGGGAGCAGGCAGCAACTCGACATCCGAGGCAGTCATACTCAGCAAACGCGCGGAGGACCTGGGTGTCGACGGTCTGCTGTCGATATCCCCGTATTATGTGAAACCCACTCAGGAGGGGATATACATGCACTTCAGAGCAATAGCCGAGTCGGTTGACATACCGGTTGTTGTTTACAACATTCCCGGAAGGACGGGATCTAATATCACAGCCGACACCATGCTCAGGCTGGCCGATACAGAAGGGATATGCGCCGTGAAGGAAGCAAGCGGCAACATTGATCAGATAAATGAAATAATCAGAAGAAGGCCGAAGGGATTTGAGGTGCTGAGCGGCGATGATGCGCTCACTCTCCCGCTCATGCGCGGCGGTGCCGACGGCGTGATTTCGGTACTCTCCAACTGCGTCCCGGATAGGATGTCGGAGATGGTCCATCTGATTCTGAGCGGAGACTGCGATTCGGCGGATAAGATAAACCGCTGTCTGTCGCCGCTGTACGAGGGACTGTTCGTCGAATCGAACCCCATACCGATAAAGTATGTCATGGGCAGGATGGGATACGGAAGCGGCATCCCCAGACTGCCGCTTACTCCTCTGTCGGAGGACGGCAGGAAGAAACTGGACCCGATACTCGGGGATATGGGGATATGAGGTGGCAGTATGATTCGGACAGCCGTCGGAGGCGCAGCAGGAAGGCCGAAGAGGAACGTATGCGATTTTATGTTACCGTCTGATGATACCGAACTTATGAGATGTGCTGTCTCGGAGAACGGATACGGCGCAGGCAAAGAACTCTGTCCCGGAATGTTCGCAGGATGCCCCGGCAGAATTTTGGACGCTGTCGGAGGTACCGACGCGGCCGCAGTATCGGGAGAAGCATCCTTAAGGGGAAGCACTGGATTAACAAGACGGACAGGCAGGAAGGACAGAAAAGTTCACGGCATGAATGAGGTGCTGGACATATGATAACGGTGATGAAATTCGGAGGGACCAGCGTCGGGTCCCCCGAGGCTTTGCGGAGAGCGGCCAAAATAATAACGGACGGAAAAGGCAGTAAGGTCATTGTAGTATCGGCGATGTCCGGAATCACGAATTTCCTGGTGAAGGGAGCCGACGGCAGCCACGAGGACAGAAACGGTCTGATCGAAGAGTTCGAGAGGAAACATGTGGATGTCGCATGCCAGCTGTTTGAAGGAAAACAACTGGATGAGTTCATGAAGGACTTCGGAGAAAGGATGGACAAGTTCAGGGAACTGTTCTCGGATGAAGCGGCATCCAAAGATCCGTATTACAGGGACAACATCATCTCCCAGGGAGAGAGATTTTCTTCCCTCATATTGGGTCATGTCCTCAGGGCTGCGGGTGTCAGATCTGTGGCTCTCACCTCGGAAGATTGCGGTATATATGCAGAAGGAAGGCCGCTGTCGGGAAGCGCGGATCTCCAGAAGACGGAGTCAGTGATGAACATAAAAGTCAAACCGTATATTGATGACGGAGTGATTCCCGTTATCACGGGATTCTACGGCATAAAGAATGACGGACACCCCCTTACATTCGGAAGGGGAGGCAGCGACTACTCGGCGGCGGTAGTGGCGAATGCCATGAATGCGGATCTGCTGGAAATATGGACGGATGTGGACGGATTCATGTCTGCCGATCCCCGTATAGTTCCGGATGCGATAAAGATAGAAGAGATGAATTTCGGAGAGGCAGCAGAGCTTGCATACTTCGGTGCCAGAGTACTGCATCCGAGGACGATAGAACCGGTCAGGATCAAACACATACCGCTGAAGGTGAGGAACTCGTTTAAACCGGAGGAACCCGGGACTATAATCCATCATCTCAGGAAACCGAGGGATGATATGCTGAGAAGCGTCGCGATGAAAACGGATCTGTCCATAATCGCAATAAGCTCGGCCGAGATCGCATTCCATCCGGAGATGGTAGCGCGCATAATCGAAAAGATCGCAGACAACGAGGTTGTGATATACTCCATATCGACATCGCTCTCAACGGTGGCTTTCCTGGTTCACAGCAATGATGTTAAGTCCATATTCGCGAAGCTGAACACGCTTGATCCCGGGGATATAGAGAGGATAGAGGTCAAGAACGATATGGCACTGGTATGCGCCGTCGGAGACAATCTTCTGTCTAAGTGCGGAGTGTCGGCGGAGATATTCACTGCCGTGAAGGAGGCAAGAGCCAATGTGGAGATGATATCCGAGGGTGCTTCGGATGTTTCCCTGAACTTTGTCGTGCCGATGTCCAGGGTGACCGATGTTGTCAGAATACTGCACGGTAAATATGCGGGAGGCATCAGATGAGAGACTTTGACGGCAGAGACGGCATAATGCTGTTCGGAGGCATTCCGGTGACAGAGATTGCAGAGGAATTCGGGACACCCGTCTATGTCACAGACGAGAGCAGACTCAGGGAGAACTACCGCAGAATATACGGCGCATTCTCGAAGCACATGGATACGAAGATACACTATGCATGCAAAGCGAACACGAGCCTGGCGATACTGAAAATACTTGAAGGGGAGGGTTCCGGAATCGATGCCGTGTCCGTCGGAGAGGTTATGACCTGCATAAAGGCGGGATTTACGCCCGACAGGATAATGTACACCGGAGTGAACGCGAGCAACGAAGAACTCGCGGCCGTTACGGAACTGGGCGTGACCGTAAATATTGATTCGGTATCCGCACTCGAGAGACTGTCGAAGATAAAAACGGGCCTGCCGGTATCCTTCAGGATAACTCCGGGAGTGGGATCCGGACACAGCGACAAGGTCATAACAGGTTCAAAAGGGTCCAAGTTCGGTATTCCGGATAAAAGTGTCATAAAGACATACATCCGCGCAAAGGAATTGGGTTTTGAGCCAAAGGGAATACATGCGCACATAGGGTCCGGGGGACAGTCCGCCGAACCGTTCTCGGATGAGCTGGAAGTACTGATAGGATACACCAATGAACTGAAGGATCTCGGGATCGATTTGGACTTCATCGACATAGGCGGGGGAATAGGCGTACCGTACCGTCCGAACGAGCCGGAGATGGATATTGACGAACTCGGAGCCAGTCTGACGGAAATGATACTTGAAGAGACGGATGTCCGGACAATAATCCTCGAACCCGGGAGATACATCGTGTGCGATACGACCGTTCTCCTGACAAGATGCATCGATGTGAAAGATGCGGGCACTAAGAAGTACGTGGGCGTGGATGCAGGCTTCAACACACTGATCAGGCCCGCCATGTACGATGCGTATCACCATGTGGCACTGGGCAACAAGTTCGGGAAGGCATGCACGGCAAAGTATGATGTTGCGGGGCCGATCTGCGAGTCCGGAGATTATCTGGCTCATGACCGTGCGCTTCCGAACCCGGAGGAAGGAGACACGGTCGTCGTCTACAATGCGGGAGCCTACGGGTTCTCGATGTCAAGCAACTATAACTCCAGACCGCTGTGCAGAGAGGTGCTTATAGGCGGCGGCAGGGCAGAACTTATAAGGGACTCGGAATGTATAGAGGAGCAGTGGAGACACCAAAGGATACCGGAGAGGCTCATCAGATGAAGTTCTGGAAGTACCATGGCATAGGAAATGACTTTGTGCTCATCGACGGAATAAGCCGGACAGCTGAGATAGACCGCAGCATGTGCAGACGTATGTGCGACCGGAACTACGGGATCGGTGCCGACGGAGTCCTGTTCTTGCTTCCGGGTGACGGAGCGGATATCGGCATGAGAGTAATCAATGCAGACGGTTCGGAAGCGGAAATGTGCGGAAACGGTATAAGATGTCTCGCAAAACACGCGTATGACTTCGGCATAGCAGGCAAAGAAAAGATAACGGTCAGCACCCTGGCAGGAATTAAGACGGCAAAAGTCCTCACGGACGGAAATAAAGTCTCGGCTGTCGCTGTGGATATGGGAGCCCCTGTACTGGACGGCAGATCGATACCTATCGATTACGACGGTGAATTTATAGACAGGCCGTTCAACGCGGAGGGATGCAGCATCATAGGGAACGCGGTATCGATGGGCAACCCTCATTTTATAACGTTTTCGGAAATTGACGGCAACGAGACAGACAGACTCGGGCCCGCGCTTGAATCGCATCCGTTCTTTCCGAACAGGACGAATGTCGAGTTCTGCAGGATAGAGGAAGGCAGAATATATGCCAGGGTATACGAGAGGGGCGCAGGCTGGACTCTTGCCTGCGGCACAGGTGCATGCGCGTCAGTCGTCGCCGCGGCACTGAATGGGCTTGTACCGTTCGATGAACCCGTCGATGTGCATCTTCCCGGAGGATGGCTCAGAATAGCCGCGAGCGGGAAGCTGGACCGCGTAATCATGGAAGGACCTGCAACATTAGTATATGAGGGGAGCATAACAGCGGAGTGATACAATGGTTAATTACGAACAGTCCGAAAGACTCAGAAAACTTCCTCCTTATCTTTTCGTGAGGCTGGAAGAGCTTGCGGACGTAAAGAGGAAGGAAGGCATGGATATGATCGATTTCGGTATCGGGGATCCAGACCTTCCCACGCCAGATAAAATAGTCAAGTCGATGCAGATCGCTGCCGAAGATAACGACAATCAGAAATATTCATCATCACAGGGAGAGGCGGACCTCAGGGAAGCAATCGCAAAATGGTACAGCAAGAGGTTCTGTGTGGAAGTGGATCCGAAAACGCAGGTATGCGTGACGCTTGGATCCAAAGAGGCGATATTCAATATATCCCAGGCGTTTGTCAATCCCGGCGAGACGATAATCGCGCCGAGTCCCGGATACCCGGTATATTCGGGGGCATCCGCACTTTTCAACGAAGCAAAATGCGTCCGGATCCCGCTGAGAGCGGAGGACGGCTGGCTCCTGGATGTTGACAGGTGTCCGACGGATGCGAAGATGCTGTATATCAACTACCCCAACAACCCTACCGGGGCCACATGCGACCTTCAGTATCTTCAGAAGGTATACGATTGGTGCCAGAGGACAGGTACGATAGCCTGTTACGACAACGCATACTCGGAGATGTGCTACGGCGATTACCGTGCACCTTCGATGCTTCAGGCCGGACCCGACTGCATAGAGTTCGGGTCGTTCTCGAAAACATTCAACATGACAGGATACAGGCTGGGGTATGCCGTCGGTCATCCGGACCTTGTGGCCGGACTGAAAAAATGCAAAGGACAGATAGACTCCGGGGCACCGATATTCATTCAAAAAGCCGGAATAACCGCACTTGGAATGTATCACGACGACGGCAGCCTGCCCAGTGTGATAAAGAATAACATGGACATCTACGCCGAAAGGAGAAAGGTCCTCGTCGAAGGTCTGAGAGACCTCGGTTTCGATGTTGCTATGCCGAAAGGAACCTTCTATGTCTGGTTCGACTGCGGGATACCGTCAGACGAGTTTACTGCGAATATGATAAATCTGGGCATAATAGTGACTCCCGGACCGGGATTCGGCGATTCGGCAGAAGGTTACATACGCATGACGGTGACAGAGCCGACCGAACGCATAAAAGAGGCACTGGCCCGCATGAAGCGGGCCTCCGTACACGGTCCCTGTTACGCCGGGGACGCTCAGTGATACGGCCCGAACTTTTTTTTCGAATATTTAAGGGCCTCTATGACCGGCAGCGGTTCCCGGAGGATGAACGTTTCCAGCGCACCGCCTCCGGTACTTACGTATGAGACCCGGTCTGCCAGATCGAACCGCTCCGCCGCGCCCGCGGTGTGTCCTCCTCCGAGGACTGACAGTCCGCTGCTTTCTACCATCGCGGCCATCAGCCGTCTGGTCCCTTCTTCGAATCCGGGTTTTTCGAACATCCCTGCGGGGCCGGACATGAATGATGTCTTGGAGGACAGTATGACCTTACTGAATTTATCTATCGACTGATCTCCTATGTCCAACGCAGGCTCGGGTGTAGGCATGTCGCCTGTGCTGACACATACTCTTTTTCCATTCCGTTCCACAGCCGCATCCACCGGAAGCAGGATCTTTTCGCTGTATATGCTCAGGACCCTGCGTGCAGCCTGAAAATTTTCTTCCGTCACGTCGGCGAGCACTTTTCGGCCCGCCTCCCCGATATCCACACCTCTCGCCAAGAGAAACGCATTCCCGGCCAGGCCCGCGACTATCACGGAATCGGCAATGCCGTCTCTGAGAACGGAATCTATCATTGCCGGAACATCCTCGAACTTTGCTCCCCCCAAGATAAACACGGAAGGCCGTCTCGGTCTGCCGAATATCGTCTTGAGCGAGTATATCTCCCTTGCCATGAGTCTTCCGGATGCCGACGGCATTTTTGCAGGGAAGCCCACAAGGGAGCACTGCGAACGGTGCGATGCGCCGAATGCATCACATACGTAATAATCTGCAAGAGGAGAGAGTTCTCTGACGAGTTCAGACTCTGCATGTTCGGACATATCTGCAATGACGGATTCGCAGTCCAGTTCTCTCACGTTGCCGAGAAGCAGGACATCTCCCGCTTTAAGTCCGGAGATTGCTTTCTTTGCCTCGGCACCGATGATATCATTAACGTATTTCACCGGTGCGTTGAGGTTCCTGGACAGCAGAAGGGCGTGCTGATCCAAGCCTATGAAATCCCATTTTCCCTTTCTGCTCTGGTGTGCCAATATCACTACTTTTGCCCTCTTTCCTATAAGCTCTCTGACAGTCGGGACTGTACTCCTCACCCTCGCGTCGTTAATTATCCTGAGCGAAGACCTGTCCAAAGGACAGTTTATATCAACTCTCAGAAGGACGGTCCTGTCCTTGAAATCGAAATCATCCAAGGTGTTGAAGTCTTTCGTTATTCTCACACTCTTCAGTTTATTCCGAGAGACCGGTTCGTTTTGGATACAGATGTGTGTGCATCCTCTTCCAGCTTGCACATGGACCGTATGCAGTCCACATTCTCCGGCACGACATCAGACTCCTGATGTATGGCCTGGTAGTAGTAAAGCATGTTTCCGACGGCTTTGACGCCGTCTTCCCAGACCACTATTTCATACATGTCCGATCGGTCTCTTCCGAGGTCTTTCCCGAATTCCATTATCTCCGCCGTACCTTTCAATCCGCTCTTGCTGTTTATAAGTCTTACGCGGGGAGATGACCTCATTATTTCCAAAATGTCTTCTGTTCCGGACTCTTTTTCCATCTCGACTGCCACAGTGTGCAGATGCATAAGGGTCGTGGATGCTTTTACGGCCATGGTGTTTATGTTCAGCCAAGGCATGACGCTCTTCACATCGGGTCCGTGGTGTGTCGGAAGTTTCACTGTAGGTTCCAGACCGTTTACGGGACCGCTTTTGCTGTCTCCAGGATCTGTCGCTCTCCTGATGAGCGTTGCGTAAACGGCTTTGATCTTGATCTTCCGGTCTATCGGGCTGAGTGTCCTGAGCAGACCCGTCGTGTTGCATGAGACCACCCTGGAGAACTGCGCACCCCAGGATTCGCTGTAGTTCGCGGTGGAGTTGAAAGATATGCCGGTGAGGCTGTGATCCTCCCCGCCCTGAAATATTGCTTTGATTCCGGCAGATTCGTATTCGGCCTTGTATTTCCTGCCGATGCCTCCGGGCGTGCAGTCCACGATGATCTCCGCCGCCCCGCAGAGTTCCCGGATCGTCCCCTTTACGGGTATGTCCGCATCTTCGAAGGCCCTAAGGCTCTCCTCCGGGACATAAATATCAAACCCTCTGTCGGCGGCGGAACGCGCTTCGAAGTTGGGTTTCGTCTTCGTGACTCCCACGACCTCCATGTCTTCCTGTTTGCTCACTGCGGCCGCAACTCTTTTGCCGATCGTACCGTAACCGTTCACTCCAACCTTCGCCTTTGACATCGGGTTCCTCGGATGCCTTAACCGTCTGCAGATAAAATAACCTTACGCGGCTAGCAGCCGAATGCCAGACCGCCGAAGCTGTGCAAGAAGCTAAAGCAGCGGATGTCTGCGTCTGCCGATGGCGCAGTATTTCTGATGGAATATGCGCACACGGCTCTGGTGAAACCCTCTTCTATGCAAATGCCATTCGTCCGTGAGTCTCATGATATTGTGGGCGATACACCTACACAGAATCTCTTTGCGTCTTGATGATTCGCTTCTTCCGTACACAATATCGGGAGGATCTTTGAGTCGGTGGTGAAAATATGGGGGTTTTACAAGAGCAGCTGGTACATACATTATATATTTGAGTTTGTGTATGCGCAAGTGAACGCAGTGGTACACACGGCGTGGTTACATCAATAAGGAGAAAAACTTATGAATATCAAACCTCCGAGAGGAACCGTTTCCTCTGCCAAAACATCCGCCCGCCCATACAGGGGGGGGGGGAAATTATAATTTCCCCAGATATCTGAATA
>JAIRYF010000003.1 GCA_031267895.1 Candidatus Methanoplasma glyptotermitis | reverse complement strand
AGGCTTACCGTAATATCGAAGAATGTCAGGGAGATCTTCAGGGTCTTCGGCCTGGAGGCCCCGGTGCCGGGGCAGATCGTCATCGGCTGACGTAACCTATACAAACCGCAGATTCAAGTTATTATCTTATAAACCAGTCAAAAAGAAGAAACCGATGTTTACCAAATACAGTTACTCCAGGCGTATAACATATAAACTCACGAAACACTGCGTGCCTCATGGTAAAGCAGGTAAATGCGGCGCACATCCTGGTTAAAACGGAAAAAGAAGCTAAAATCCTCAAAGAGGAGATATTGAACGGAAAGAAATTCGCAGATGTTGCAAAGAAGCATTCCGACTGTCCATCCGGAAAGAACGGCGGAGACCTCGGATGGTTCGGAAAGGGACAGATGGTTGCTCCTTTTGAGAGTGCCGCATTCGGTGCAAAGAAAGGCGATATTATAGGGCCTGTGAAGACTGATTTCGGATGGCACATCATACTCGTCAAAGATCAAAAATAAAACAGGGGGACAAAAATGAACTTTTTTGACAGATTCAAAAGAAAAGAAGAGACGCGCGGGAAAGACTGCAAGCCGACCAAAGCTGACGATAACGAAGTAAAGTGCAGAGATGCGGGATGGGCTGCATCTGAAGAAAAACCTGCTGAAGAATGTTCGGCCGCAGCGGACACGAAAGAGGAAAAGAAAAAAGAGGCAAAATCGATGGCAGCGAAAAAAGACACCAAAGTTTGGCACATAACCAAGAGAGAAGAGGACGGCATGTGGCAGGTCAAGGCAGAGGGCGCAATGAGAGCTACGAAACTGTTCAAGACAAAGGCAGAAGCCGAAGAACATGTCAAAACACTCAAAGCCAACAACGAAGGATCAAGGGTCGTGAAACACAAGAAAACCGGAAAATTCCAAAAGAAATGAACTGAGAGTCGGCCACCCGGGGAATGTCGGATCAGACCCAGACAGCGTGGGAACTGCTAGGGGGAGATCAAAGGAACTAAAACTTTCACCGGGGTCTCTCTTTGTTTTTATCGTCGCCATTGAAACCTGACCTGACAGTTGGAAATAGAAAAGGAGATTATAGCCAGTCGCATGCTTTTGAGGCGACCTTGCACTGATACAGACAATATCTGAAAACGGGTGAGCTGCCACCAGTAGAGTTGGCATTCCAAAACATTTATCGATGGCGACTCATTTGTTTTTCTGCCTGGCATATCCGATATCAGGTTATTTTCAGAGGGTGAGCCGCCACAAAACTTGGAGAAGTGAGGATGAAAATACCCTTGTGGCAGCTCACCGCCTGCATCGCAGCAATCTATTACATCTTTAATTGTTCCCGCCAAAAAACACCGATAGTTGGAAGTTCGGGTTAGACGTTACTTTCAAACACCGGCGAACCCGGAACCGACCCGGTAGGAGGTGCGTAACCACGCAGTATCTGACCAGTGCGATCCGGATCAGGATAACCGTCATCCTTGATGGCGTCAGGATCATTATCGATCTTGATATTCACTAAACTGACGGCTGAGTGGTTCCTTTAAGGAACCCAGTCCCATGAGAGACCGTTACGCTCACTTCCTGCGGTATCCATTGATATCGGGGCATTTAACTGTTCTTCGATGCAATCTGATGTCACTGCTCCGACCTACAGTATCTGTATCTTGAACGGATCCAGCAGTCTTCCCGTCTGATTATGTCTCCTTTTACTGCAAGGTCCTTCAGCATTGATGTTATGTCTGTGCGGTTAACATAGAGTGATAAACCTATGGATATTGTGAAAGAGGACATTCGGTTTTATCCGAGAGGCACGTATCCTTCATTTTGGTGACATTGCATAAAAACGGTGAAACGGGATCAGACAATTCAAACTTTGCAGAATCCGGAGTATTGCGACGGATTTGCGGTTTAGATGCGGAACGCCATTGCAGCGGTCCCCCTCCCTTTCATCCTTTCCTATCCCTTTGATAGGGGATAGATACCCCTTTACCTCTCTTTTGTCCCCTGTCTATCTGTCCCCTTATCCTTACCTTTACCTCTTCCTTTCCTCCCCCTCAATCTCCCCTCTCCCCCGGAACGATTGCGGCGCGCCGACGGCCGCCCGTGTCCCTGCGTGCGGGCAGGGGATTCTTCCAGGATATCTTACTTCTTCTTTGTCTTTGCTTTGGCTTTAGGCTTTGCCCTGCTGGCTGTTGTTTTTGTCTTTGTTTTCGTCTTCTCTGCTATATTCTCACCCACCCTCAACTAAATTTTACGGATCATCGTCACAGGCGGCAGATCGGGGTTCAGCTCGTAGAATAATTTTATATAGCTCCGGATCTGGTCAAACAATCGAAAAACAGCTTAGCCAGCTGACGTTAGTGGGCCCAATGCGATTTGAACGCACGACCTTCCGGTTATCAGCCGGACGCTCCAGCCAGTCTAAGCTATGGGCCCTTGATCACTCGAATAAGGACTTACCATATAAATCTTGCCAACAACAGATTTAATCTGGATTCATTGATAAACTATGACGCCATACATCTGCCCGATATGACCAAGACCTTTGAAGAGATACAGGACCTGATGCCCAGGAACACGCTCACTATAATGGCATCTGTTCTTGCGGCAACCGATTTCTTCATGCTGATGTGCTCTCTGACCGAATCCATAAAAACCCCTCTGTGGATGTTTGCGATGACATCGATACTATTCGCCGCAATAATAGTGTTCTGTTTTCTGGCTAAGACAAGAGTATCGGTCGAAGACGGAACCATATACATCAGGTTCATCCGGGGATATACCGTACCGTTTGAAGATATCATAGACTACAAGATCGGTGATCTCGATACGATGCGAAACTACAGCGGATGGGGAATACGGAAAGTAGTATTCAAAAATCTTATCGGGATAGGATACGAGAGGGGAATTTCGCTTAAGCTCACAGGCAGGAGAGTAATTACCATTTCACTGTCGGATCCCGAGAAATTTGCCGGCCTGCTTCCCAAACCACGGGAATAACCCTCGGAAGTATCATTAAGAGATACCGCATCGTTAGTTCATGCAAGATACTTTTCATTGGGTCCGGGTAAATGTCTTCTGCTACGCTACAGAGAACGAAGAGCTGATTCACGACGCAATGACAGAACTGCTCGGGACCGATGAGTTCGACTGCGACGTCACTGACAGCGAACACGGGAACAGGCTCATCATACTTAGAAGCGAATTCTCCAAACAGAGGGAAACTGCTCCCCTGTTTCAAAGACTCGGGAAAGATCTGATCAGCGAGATTGATGCAGACTTGGAGGGCCGGATAGACGACGACTGCGTATTCCGTCTGAGGCTCGATAAACAAGAGCTTGTGCAAGGAAGATACAGGACAGCGCATCACGGAAACGTGCTGTCTCTCTCCGGGAAGGTTGTATCTCATCCCGCCAGGAAAGAGATCGCAGTCAGGAACATGAGGAAATTTCTGAACAGCCTTGACTTCACGGAGAGTCCGTCTCTCCTGTGAGCGGAAATATCCTGGCCTCTTTCACGCGGCGGCTCTTCATAGACCTTACCGTGATCTTCGAATTACCGAGATCGACCGTATCGCCCTTTCGGGGGACTCCATCTATACGGTGGCTTATGAATGCACTTATAGAATGGTCCTGAAAGTCTCCGGCATCGAATTTGATGTGTATTCTGTCCATCACTTCGAAGATATTCGCCTCTCCCGGAACGGTAAAGCTCCCGTCTTTATCTTCGTGTATGGGGTATCCGACCTCGTCGCTCTCATCCCATATGTCACCGACCAGTTCTTCGAGAATATCTTCCATGGTGACGAGTCCAAGGGTCCTGCCGAAATTGTCGAGAACAATCGCCATATGTATGTGAGACTTCTGAAGGTCACTCAGCAGCGTTGCTATGCTCGTGTTCTCCGGAACAAACTTTACCGGCCTCATTATATCTACTATGGCAAAGTCCTCACCCTCAACATATTTGGAGAAGAAATCCTTCGAATAGACTGCACCTATTATCCTATCCACAGACCCCTCGTATATTGGTACTCTCGAATATCCGGATTCCAGGAAGAGTTTTTTCAAATCCTCTGTACCAGTGTTCATATCAGTCAAAGTGATATTGGATCTCGGGGTGTACATTTCGGAGACCGTTATATCATCAAACTGCATGGCGGACTTCACGAGTTCGCCTTCGCTCCTTTCAAGTGCCCCTTCTTCCGCCACCTCATCTATCATAACATAGAGTTCGTCTTCCGTGAAGGACGGGGTATCCGCAGCATCGTTCTTGGCATTTTTGGACAGCAGATTCGTGAGTTTCATGAATGCCCATGATATCGGAGTCAGGATTACGATCACCATGTGCAGAGAACCCGCCAGCCTTATAGCATAGCGTTCCGAGTTCCTTTTTGCCAAGGTCTTCGGCGTTATCTCTCCGAACACCAGGATAACTGTTGCGGTAAGTACCATCGCAACGACGACTCCCCATGTGACTCCGAGCAGTTCCGAACACAGAAATGTTCCGAGCGTAGATATCGCCACGTTGACTATGTTGTTCCCGACCAATATTGTGGTGAGGAGCTTTTCGTAATTGTCATAGTTTTTCAGTGCCTTCTCTGCGTTGCCGTGGCCTTCATAAGCCAAATTCTTTATTCTTATCGCATTCATGCTGGTATACGCCGTCTCCGCACACGAAAAGTATGCCGAAAATGCGATAAGGACCACGATTATCAGAGAAATAACTACCAGAGAGATGTCCATCAGATGCAGTGCTCCCCGAGATGCCGATTGTCTTTCAATTTAATTCCGACCTAACGTACGTTTCATTCAGAACAAGGATATAAAACTTTATGCGGTCGAATTAAAACCATTGGAAGAGGTTTGTGTTGTGTCCCGATTCGTTCAGGTGTTCATTGAATGTCTGACTTCCGACGATATGGATGCAAGGAAGGCATAGACATACACAAAGATGTTGCACAGACTCATGAGCGCATCCAGCCAGGCTTTGTCAAGCAGGCCTGAGACGAGGCTTACGATCGTGATGATAGAAAGTGCCAGGAACACAATAACCAAAAGTGCCCAGAGAAACTTGCTCAGAATATTTTTGCTCTTTCCCTTGATCTTCGCCGATATCCACAAAAGAATCAGACCGATTATGACTCCGGATAAGATGGTCACGATTGATGACGCAATGCCGACATCTCCTGTGACAAAATTGGATATTGCTTTGAACACCGCTATAAGAATGGTGGCCACACCTATGACCCTTACAAGTTCGGACAGAATGCCGACCCTGTCATTGGACCATGAGCGCACCCTGAACCCAAGCGAGAGAATCAGGAGGCCGAATATCAATGCCCCAATCGGTCCGATAGCATTACCTACGCTTTCGTGATCGATGAATACATGAACAATGTTCATTATAGGGACAACTGCGTTCAGGATACCCACTATTATTAGTGCGAGTCCTACTTTTCTGTTGTCGTCAAAGAATGACATAAAAGAGAACTAGTGAATTACACATATTTAATACTACTTATAAAAACAGATATTATAAAGTTATCTGGGTCTTTTAAAATAATTTTTCCAAATATGTAGGGATCAGATACTGTTTTCAGATATGATATGGACAGTTATCACATCCAGTACCCTGTTCTTTTACTCCTATTTTATTATATATCACGAACACGTAATCCCGAAAAGGAGTGAACATTAATGCCGGTTGAGTTCAAATACGAAATCGTCGAAGAGATTGCGGTTCTCTCGGAATCGTCCAAAGGGTGGACAAAGGAGCTGAACCTGATCAGATGGAATGACAGAGATCCGAAGTATGATATCAGGGAATGGTCCCCCGACAGAGAGAAAATGGGTAAGGGCATAACACTGTCCGACGAAGAAGTCGCGATACTCAAGACCGCCCTCGAAGGCAGAGATATCTGAAAATTCTCCGTAAAACCACTTAAAATTGTAATATTTTGTCTTCGCACCATAGCAATGTTTTTAAGCTGAATCGTCTGTCCCCGTCCAAGGCATTCGAATATTGCGCCTGGTCCATCGTTTAAGAGGCAAAGGTAGTATATGGAATACCCAAAACAAGAGGAATAAAAATGGCCTACGGAAGCGGAGGATATAGGGGAGATCGCAATGATCAACCCAAGGAATACTTTAAGACGACATGCTCGGACTGCGGCAACGAGTGCGAGGTACCGTTCAAACCGACACAGGGGAGACCGGTTTATTGCAAGGATTGCTTCAGAAAGCACCAGCCGGAAGGAAGAAGCGACAGAAGAAAATTCTGAGCACCTCTTTCAAACCATTTATCTTTCATTAGTTTTCATGCGTTTTTCCATGATCTCTTTCATTTTCATCTTGTAGAACACATTATAGATGGTCCAGCTCGCTGCCAGCAAAGAGATCCCGGGGATGAGAATTATAATTCCCGCCAACACGCTCATGGCAAAACAGACCAGCACGCCGGAGGCAGTCGTTACAAGACCCGCAAGCATCACGAGTCTGTTTATTCTCTTCTCTTTCTCAAAAGCCACTTGATCCCCTCACAAAATCTGTGTTCCTGCTGTGTCCGGAGAGATGCCTTCGTCATAGATTGATAAAACATCAAACTCCAGTACAGAAACGGCTTTCATCTTCATCTTCCCAAGGTTGTGATTCATCTTATCAAAAAGCGGTCCCGATTCGATTCTTGACCTGAGTACGGCTCGTACAGAGTACGCATCCTTTCCAGACCATACAAGGAACTCTGCCACGGGGTTGCTCCTGAGATTCCTGCATGTGGCGTACATGTAAACCTTGCCCACGGCGATACTCTCTTCGCCGGACACCAGAAGACTTCCGCATACTATCGCATGAGGTTCCCCTTCCGGGGAGACAGTAGTCATCACTTTGTTCGTATCCGGACGTATGAGCATGTCAGCTACTTTAGGGATGATTTTAACCATGGAATCACCTGCCGCGCGTGCGGGAAAAAGGTTAGGCAGGAAAATGCTTATGCCAATTTTGTTCCCGCTTTCGGAGATGCCCCCTGATCGTAGACGGCATCAACCGTAAAAACCCAAACGGCGGCAGCTTTCAGCCCTATAGCCGCAAGCTCTTTGTTCATTGCATCAATCTCTGATCCGCTTTCCAAACGGGCCTTTGCCGTACACTCTATCTCGAATGCATCCTTTCCTGAAGCTATGAGGAACGAGGCTTTCGGGTTCTCTTTGAGGTTCTTTGCCGATACCTTCATCAGAACCTCCCCTACAACCATGGTGTCCGCTTTCGGAGATGCTATGCTCCCGGCGACTATCGCATGAGGTTTCGCACCCTTGGATGATGTTACGACTACCTTGGTTGTTGTCTTGGCCTTTATCAATTCCTGGACATTATTTGGAATACTTACCATAAGCTCACCGCAGGCAGATGGAACTGCAAGTTTATTATAGGAACGGTCGCCAGGGCCGGTGCACGAAATGACATCACTCTTCTTTCGGTTTTCTGACCTTGTTTACCGCCAGAATAACCGCGGCAAAGCAAACAAGCACTCCGATGAAGATATAAAATTCAGATATTTCCACGATCACGGCCCCGGTATCGTGTGTCAATATTTATTCATTTTTGTCTGTAGCGGATGTGTTGCACGACAATTTTGAGTTTTCCACCTTCATAGCGCGAAACCGGCTCGCATTCATACTCACCGGACCGATCCCTGCATATGAACTTGGATCCGCAGCGGCTGGGTCCTCCCATAGTATGATTGGCTGTGCATCTGTCGCAGTAGCATGTCGCTCCGAAGAGTTTATAGCATTTCGATCCGACTGCCTCCTCAACGGAAATGCCGAGTCCGCATTGTGCGGCCCGGTTGATCCAAATGACATTCCTATTGGAGTCATTGATCACAATCATGTCATCCACTTCATCCAGTATCATATTCAGGAGATTATCCGCAGAAACATCCTCGGCGGCCATGACTGTACATTGCTGTATGTTGCATAAATAACCCTGATGTCCAGATAATACAGAAATTGTGATCTCGTGCTGTTATTTGTTGTTACTCGTGATTATTTTACGAATTTCGTAATTGAACGGTGGAAAAATTACATTTATTTAGGTAATATACTCAAAAAACACAGTACGAATGGGACAACATTTTATAGAGAGAACATATACGACCCTGAAATGTGCTATGACATTGTCGTTATCGGTGCAGGGCCGGGGGGACTTACGGCCGGCATCTATGCCAGGTCAAGGATGATGAGCACCCTGATACTGGAAGCCGGATGCGTGGGAGGACAGCTTACAAGCCTGTATCCTGAGAAAGGAATACATAACTACCCCGGGTTTGAGACAGTTCAGGCTAGGAAATTATCCGACAGGCTGTACGCCCAGGCCGAATCTATGGGCTGCGAGATACGTGAGAGAGAGAAGGTCATAGATATCAACGACGGCAACGAGGAACTGTTGGTTGTAACGGGCAAAGGAACATACCGTGCGGGGTCTGTCATCGTTGCTATAGGCATGGGCAGTTTCCGGCCGAAAAAGATGGGTTGCCTCGGCGAGGAAGAGTATGCCGGCAAAGGAGTGACGTATATACTTCCCGTGAAGGAGGAGCTTGTCGGCCGGAAGGTGATTATGTTCGGAGGTGGCAACAGTGCCATTGAAATGGCTATGATCGCCGATTCTGTCACTGATACCACGATTGTCCACAGGAGGTCTGAATTCAGGGCTGATGAGGCAAATGTTACAAGTCTCGGCAACAGCGGCATAAAAACGGTGATGAATGCCAATGCCATATCCTTCAACGGGAAGGATTCTCTGAGCAGTGTTACTCTCGACCAAGACGGCAGGATATTCGATATACCGGCCGATTTGGCAGTCGTCAATATAGGAACGGATTCGGATCTGACCGACCTAAAGAACTGGGGTATCGATCTGACCCCCGAAGGGTTGGTCAGAGTGAATTTTGATATGGCAACCAACCGCAACGGAATATTCGCCTGCGGAGATGTAGTCAGCTACCCCGGAAAATACAAGCAGATAATAACCGCCTGCGGGGAGGCGGCCACCGCTGTGGTCAGCTCATACAAATTCGTGAAAAAACCATACTGGGCATAAAGGGTTTGTCAGCGGGAAAATCCCGATGACTTTGGTTTGAGATTCTTCTGAATCACTCAGTTATAGCGTCTGAGGGGCACTCGTCTATGCATGCACCGCAGTCAACACATTTGTCTCTGTTGATAACCGCAATATCTTCGACGACTATTGCGTCCTGGGGGCAAACATCTACACATGCTCCGCATGCTACACACTCTGCTTCAATGACTTTTACCATGGTTCTTACACCTACTCCATAGTAGTAAATGTTAGTATTTTAACATTTGTGAAGTATGCTGGCACTTTAGGAATGGCAAAATTTCAGCGCGTTCTCATATCTGATTTATATTGCGCCCTGTATACGGTAACCATGGACATTCTGGGTGACTTCGTGCTTACGGATGAAGGTATCGCCGGCGGGTACGTATGCATTGAAGGCGGGAAGATAACAGCGATAGAAGAGGGGAGGCCGCCCGTAAGACCGCTTGCCTCCGGACTTGTCATACCGCCGATGGTCAACCCCCATACTCACTGTGCAGACGCTGGTCTGAAGATCAGACCCGGAATGACTGTCGAAGAGCTCGTAGCCCCTCCCGACGGTCTGAAACACAGATACCTAAGAAATCTGACCGCACGGCAACTGGATAAAAACATAAAAGACTATGCGGCAGCATCCGATCGCAACGGGATAGAAACATTCATAGACTTCAGAGAAGGGGGAGAAGAGGGGTGCAGAGCACTGAGAGAGGCTGTCCCGGACTCGGTGATCCTCGGGAGACCTATGAGCGAGGAATATGATCCAAATGAAGTAGCCAAAATACTGGGCATCGCAGACGGGATAGGAATATCAGGCATATCCGACATGAACGTCGGGTACATAGAAAACGTTGCGGACCAGGTCAGAAAAGCAGGCAAGATCTTTGCCATACACGCCAGCGAGAGGAACAGAGAGGATATTGACCTTATACTGTATCTCGATCCTACGTTCGTGGTCCATATGACCGAGGCAACGGACTCAGACATACTCAAATGTGCAGAATCCGAAGTACCGATAGTTGTCTGTGCCAGATCGAATCAGTACTTCGGCAGGGTGCCTCCGATAAAAAAGATGCTGGACTGCGGAGCGGATATCGCGATGGGTACGGACAATGCCATGCTTTGCGACCCGGATATGAGGTCCGAAGCCTTGGTCTTCGAAGATATTCTGGTTTCTCAGGGCGGTTTAGCCGAAGATGTTGCCGATCCGATGCTCGGAGGGGGGAGAAAGATATTATATCCATATAACAAACTCTGTGTATCGGTAGGAATGGCTGCTGATCTGACTGTGCTTCCGTGTTCGGGCGAGTTCCGTATTGACAGGATGCTGCGGGACAGAAGTCCGATCTTCAGATACAAACCGAAAAGCGGGGAATCATAATGAGTTTCAAAAAAATATTGGTACCGACAGACGGCAGCGAATTTACCAAGTACGCGGTGGACAAGGCTATAGAGCTTGCAGAGCTTTCAGGCGGGAAGATCACGGCACTGTATGTTCTTGACAAGTCAATCTACGCGAACTCGCCGATGGACACGGCCGTGACAAACGTCTATGATACGCTCGACAGAGAAGGCAGGTATGCGACAGGTTATGCCGCAGAAAGAGCCAAAATCTCCGGCGTGGAGGTGGAAGAAAAGCTGATCGAAGGGGTACCCGCTAAAGCGATACTTCAAGAGGCAGAAGGCTACGATATCATCGTGATGGGGACACTTGGAAGGACAGGGATATCAAAACTCCTCATGGGAAGTGTCGCAGAGAAGATAGTCCAAAACTCAAAGTGCCCGGTTCTGGTGGCAAAATCGCCTATCATATAATCAAAAATCCAGATCTCGATCGATGCACCCGATTGCGTTATACGCGGAATTTGACAGTTATTTACGCTTACGATAGCAGACACTCTCCCAGACGCATATATTCGAACTTCGAACATCTCAATTCCCGCATTCTAGAGGATACGGTGGTTGTTTCCGGCGTCTGCGGGTGCTGAAAGCCCCTTCGGACATCGGAAACACCGGCAGAAAGAGGTCATGAATTCCTCCGAATGCAGCGCAAGCTCTCCCGAACATCAACTGTCAAATTTTCTCAGTAACGAAAATCGACTGTCGAGGTCAGGTTTTATTACAGAATCGCCTAAGATCGTGAGACTCATTCAAAGTCGGAAAGTATGCATCTCGGTACATGTTCTTCGCTCCGAACGGCGGCAAGTATCAATTTTTCCAAGAACGAGTGATAAATTTTGCTGATGATTACCGTACTTCTTCACGTTCATAATCAAAATTCTGCGCATGTAAGCAGTCACAGCCGAATGATGTTGCAAATCTCCGCCGATTCGATGGCTTCCGTCGGTTTTCCTTTTTGTCTCGATTATCTCTCGCAACGGACCCGGCTGTTCGGGACAATGCACTTTAATTACCTAAAGGCGGTTAACCAGCCGCGGATACCGAAGTGGAGGGTGTATGCCCGGTCCCGCGGTAAGAGCTTCAGGGGTCGGTTCATAATGAAAACAGTAGCGGATATCATGACTGCGGCACCGATAGTGGTGGAGGTTCCCGGAAACAGAAGCGATGCCATCAACATAATGGTCAGGAATAGATTGACGGGACTTCCGGTCGTACGCGCTTCGGACGGCAAACTTATGGGAATAATATCCAGAAGAGATATTTTCAGGAAGTTCGATGAGGACCAGCTCTCATTGATCATGAAAAAGAACTGCATAACAATAACTCCCGACGATACCATACTTGATGCGGCAAAGATATTCGCCTGCAAAAGGATACACAGACTCCCGGTTATTCAGGACGGGAGGCTTGTCGGGATAATAACACCGACCGATCTCCTGAAAGAGATAGCATACACAAAGACCGCGATGACTGCAGAAGATGTCATTAGGACTACATGTGTCACCGCATATGAAGGCGAGCCTCTGGCTTATACAGTCGTGGCGATGAGAATAAGCGATGTGCCCGCAGTACCCGTTCTGAACACAAAGGGAAAGCTTGTCGGGATACTCACGGACCGCGATCTGTTCAGCGACCAGACGGCGGATGCAGAGGCAATGAAACGTCTCGGCATAGAGGATTCGGAACTCGCCGGATATCGGAATGTGCTGCCGCTGTTCTACGCCGCAACCGATAAATACATACCGGACGAGACGACCGTCAGCGACTATATGGTAAAGGAGCCTCAGACTGTGTTTAAAAAGACACCCCTGAGCGATGTCGCCCGTATAATGATAAATAATGACTTCGGACAGCTCCCGGTACACGGTACAAAAGACGAGATAATAGGCATGATCTATGATGTCGATGTTCTGTTTGCGCTCACGGGTAATTGCAATGAATAAGGAACTGAACAACAACAATCTTATGGCCGTCTGCAAACGCAGGGGATTCATATGGCCGTCCTTTGAGATATACGGAGGAGTTGCGGGGATGTTCGACTACGGACCTCTCGGCTCCAACATGAGGAACAATATCGTTGAGGTCTGGAGAGACATATACAAGAGGAGAGAGGGTTTCATAGAGATAGATTCCGAAACCGTCAATCCCAGAGAAGTATTCAAAGCGTCCGGACATGTAGATGAATTCGCCGACCTTGTGGCATACTGTACAAAATGCGGTTCGGCATTCAGAGCAGACCATCTGGTCAAAGAGTTCTTCGACAATCCCGATGTGCTGTCGCCCGAGGAGCTGGATGCGGCATTCGTAAAATACGGGGTGAAATGTCCGGAGTGCGACGGCAGACTTGGTCCGACCGAAGAATTCAACCTTATGTTCAAGACGACAATAGGACCCGGATCGGCAAGGGTTGGATATCTGAGACCGGAGACGGCACAGGGGATATTCGTCAATTATCCGAATCTTTACAGATACAACAGAGAAAAGCTCCCGCTCGGTGTCATGCAGACCGGAAGGGGTTACAGGAATGAAATTGCACCGAGACAAGGCATGATAAGAATGAGAGAATTCAATATGATGGAGGTGGAACTGTTCGTGGATCCGGATGACAAAGATTGGGGCAGATTCCGGGAGATCAAAAACAATTCCATCACACTTGTGCCGAATACCGGGTCCGCAGCCATGACGATGACCGTAGGCGATGCGGTTGGGAAGGGGATAATTGCAAACAGAGTACTCGCATATTTCGTGTACACCACCCAGCAGTTGCTTGTAAGACTCGGGATAGATCCTGAGAGACTCAGATTCAGACAGCACCTGTGCGATGAAATGGCACATTATGCCGCAGATTGCTGGGACGCGGAGGTTCTGCTCTCCTTTGGATGGGTGGAAATAACCGGAATCGCAGACAGGGGCTGCTGGGATCTGTCAAGACATGCCGAATTCTCCGGCACGGAACTTACCCATTTCAGAAAATTCGATGAACCGAGAGAAATGGAAATTGACAAAATCAAAGCCAAACACAGGAACCTCGGCCCCAAATTTAAGGATAAAGCGAAGATAATAGCCGAGGCAATGGAGACAAAACATCCCTCGGACGTGAAGAACGGCATACTTGTGCTGAACATAGACGGCGAGGATACAGCCGTTACCGGTGAATTCTTTGAGATCGTCAGAGTACGCGAGAAAGTCTCCGGAGAAAGAGTGATACCTCATGTCATCGAACCTTCGCATGGATTGGATCGAATATTCTACTCGGTACTCGAACATGCTTTCGATTATGACAAAGACAAAGATTACGCCGTCCTGAGACTGGCACCGGAGGTAGCTCCGATCAAAGTGGGCATATTTCCGCTGATGGAGAAAGACCGTTTAGATACCATGGCGTTGGAGATATACGCAGCAGTGCACTCTTCACACACAGAAGCATACTATGACGGTTCCGGAACCATCGGCAAAAGATATGCCAGAATGGACGAGATTGGCACCCCTTGGTGCATAACGGTTGATTATGAATCTCTCGAGGGTCCGCAGAAAGGCACAGTCACCATAAGGGACCGCGACACGAGCGCACAGAAAAGAATACCTGCAGATTCTGTATCTGAGACAATCCGGTCCCTGCTTTCAGGCGTATCCTTCAATGATCTTTGAATGACTTCCATTTAATACCTTGCCGGTTTGGCTGTGAAAACGGCCTCCGGATTCTTTGATTTATGTGTTCTGTGATCTGTTGCATGCGTTGCGTGCGACATGCGCGGGTATGCTGAACAATCTTTATATCAGCGGTACCGCGATGTACGTTACGGTGAGAAAATAGGAGTTGAAGATTTAGAGGATCTGAAGAAATTGTCCATTTTGAGGTCTCAGCTCAACGGAATAACCGTTAAGGACATAATGATCGCCGACTTCCCGACGGTAGGTCCCGAAGACAGGATCGCCGAGGCCCTGTCAAAAATGAGGGAGTCCAGATTCCAGGAGATCCCGATAATCGACGGCGGGAACTACACCGGAATGATAAGTTACGGGTCGATACTCAAAAAGGGGAGTGTAACACCCGACACAAAGGTGAAAAATCTCGTGCGCAATCTTCCAACGGCCTCCTTTGATACAGAGATAACAAAAATTGCGGAGCACATGGTCGCGAATAACTGCAGACAGCTGGCGGTCCTGAACGGGAAGAAAGTCGTGGGAGTGGTGTCGAGAAGCGGCCTTACAAGAGTCGCAGTCGGAATAAAGATACTCAAGGACATAAAAGTCTGGGAAGTGATGACCACCCCAGTGGAATCGGTTACTGACAGAAGTCTGCTGGATGATGCATTGGAAGTCATGAGGAGGCTTGACGTAAGGACCGTACCGGTTATCGGCAGCGACGGCGTACCTGTGGGAATAGTAGGGATGAATGAGATCATCGACAATCACTGGAAGAGCGATTCGAAGAGTTTCGGCGATTTCAAGAAAAGTTCAAAGGCCCAGATATCGATAGAGAGCGTCTATACCGGCGCAGTTAAGACGGTTGATTGGGAGGATACTTTAGAAACTGCAGTGTCCGTAATGGAAGAAGGTAATTTTTCGACGCTGCCGGTGGTTGACGGCAGGGAACTGGTCGGAATACTCACTGAATTCGATATAATCGAACTCATATCCGCAAGCAGGGAGAGGGAGTCCCTTTTCGTACAGATAAGCGGACTTGACGATGAAGATAAGTTCTACGCCGATGCCATGTATGCCGATATAGAAACAGAGATGACGAAGATCTCCAAAATATACAGGCCCGAGTCTCTGACTATACATGTGTCAAGGTACAACGAAGACGGAGACCGAAAGAAATACAGCATCGCCGCCAAACTCTTCATACGGGGCACGACCATTAATCTGAAAGAGGTCGGATGGGACCTTGTCAAAGCGAACAACGACCTGATGAAAAGAATGGGAGACCAAATAACATCCCTGAAGGATTCCAAGATAACTTTCCGCAAGAGGAAGAAGATCCTGGCTGCCTGACTGATTTCAGGATATTTACCGCAGCGGCGGCATGCAGACCGATCATCCGAAAACATGTTCGGAAGCCTATCTCCGGGTTCATGCAGATCTGCCGGCGGGATGCCGGAGACAGGTCAGTGTACACTGCCGAATGCCGGGGAGTGCCAGCTGGGGTTGCAGACGAGCCGATGTCGCCGCAGTTGCACAAGATTATCCATTCAGGAATCCGGTCGCCGAAAATCCTATCTTGGCCTGAACTCTACGGGTGAAATCAAAATTTTTCAAATCGCAACTGTCAAACTCGTGATAGATAACCGTGGTAGGTAACATAACATTATATACGTCATCGCACAATTTTAACTTGTAAACTGATTAGTCGGAGGAGTACGCACGGACCGTAACATTGGCAAGTTTGAGAGGATGTTGCACTACATCATTCACATGTGCGGAGAAAGGGAGAATGTCGGACAGAAGGTCCTCTGCAAACTTTGTTACTTCAGCGATTTTGATCATTACGAAAGAACGTTCAGATCCATCACGGAGAAGAACTACTGCAAGGCTCCGCAC
>JAIRYF010000055.1 GCA_031267895.1 Candidatus Methanoplasma glyptotermitis | reverse complement strand
GTACAAGAACGATCTCGGCGGGGGAAGATCGAGAACAGGCGATCCGGAGAGGGCCAGAGGCCGCCTCTTTATCAAGTTTATATCGCTGATGATGAGGATCCGGATCCGGAATATCCTGCACGATCATGATGCACAGGTATTATCAGCGAAAGCGAAAAGAGACTCGGTGAACAGCATGACGGTGGACGAGGTGCTCCTGTCTCTGAACACGGTGTTCGCTATAGGCAATACTGGGGACTGGAGGCTCACCGTAATATCGAAGAATGTCAGGGAGATCTTCAGGGTCTTCGGCCTGGAGGCCCCGGTTCCGGGGCAGATCGTCATCGGCTGATGTAACCTATACAAACCGCAGATTCAAGACCTAATGTAATTATTATTAAAATATTTCAGTCAACTTCATTATTATAATTTTTAATGAATAGTTATGAAGTTAATTTAATTTATATCTCAATAAAACACGTCAGCTCTGAACTCGGCATTTGACTTGGCTGCATAATCGGACTGCCGGTTCCAAATAATTATATAATCGTAAAACACTGTAAAAATACATTAAATTACGATTGTGGTGCAGATATGGAAATTAAGAGAGACAGGTATCTGAATAAACTCACATCCAGAGAGCTGAACGGTTCCGTCAAGGTAATAACCGGAATCAGGAGATGCGGCAAATCATACCTTCTTTTTCATCTGTTCAAAGACTGCCTTCTCGGCAAAGGCGTTCCGAAGGACCATATAATCGAAGTGGCCTTGGACGACATAAAGAACAAACATCTCCGCGACCCCGGTGCGCTGTATGATTTTATTTCAAGGTCAGTGGGTGACGGTCAGTACTATGTTTTTTTGGATGAGATACAGTATGTAGATGGGTTTGAGGATGCTGTCAACGGCTTGCGTCACATCGATAATCTGGACATATACATCACCGGAAGCAATTCTAAGTTTCTTTCGAAAGACGTTATAACCGAATTCAGAGGGAGGGGCGACCAGGTCGAGGTTCGTCCTCTGTCATTCTCGGAGTTCGCATCCGCATATCCCGGTGACAGGGAATCGGCTTGGGATGCATACCGAACATATGGGGGGATGCCCGAGATAATATCAAAAAAGACCGAGGAGGAGAAGACGCAGTATCTTCAGAAATTGATGAACGAAGTGTACTTAAGAGACATAGTTGAAAGGAACCGCGTCGAATTGGAAGATGTGCTCGGCCTGATAACGGATTCTCTGTGTTCGGCGGTAGGCTCTATGACGAACCCCCTGAGGATCTGCAACACCCTCGGTACGCTTGGATATAAAAGAGCTGACAATGAGACCGTTTCCAAATACATCGGATACCTTACCGATTCTTTTCTATTCGAAAAATCAAGAAGATACGACATCAAGGGAAGGAAATATTTCGACACGCCTTCCAAATATTACGCTGCGGATGCCGGACTGAGGAACGCGAGACTTAATTTCAGACAGCAGGAGTACACGCACATCATGGAAAATATCGTGTACAATGAGCTGAGATCAAGAGGATTTCTTGTGGACATCGGTGTCATCGAAACCACGGCAAAGAAGGACGGTGTCTCCGAACGCAAACGTTTGGAGATCGACTTTGTCGCCAATAAAGGAAGCAAAAAATACTACATCCAATCTGCATACAGCATTCCGGATCGGGAGAAGGCGGATCAGGAGATCCGACCGTTCTTAAAAGTCAGAGATTCGTTCAAGAAGATAGTTATAACGGGGGACCGTCTGCTCCCTCAAAGAGATGAAAACGGCATTCTGACCATGAATATCCTGGATTTTCTGCTGAACGAAGACAGCCTGGACATCTGACGGACGGGTTACGAATATAGTCGTAAAATACTGTAAATTTGCCGTATTTTACGATTTGATCTGAACCTGATGATTATGGACCCTGTTCGGGAGCGCATAACACCGCGCGTATCGGGATGTACTCACGTCTGAGTCTGTACCGCCGGCAGATTCCTTATGCACCACACCGCATACAGCGGTATGCTTTTTATTCCGTTCTCGAAACCGAAGTTCTTACTCGATATCCTCACCGAGTATTCAGGCGAATATGTCTCTTTAAAGACCCCCAGACTTCTGGACCGGGTATTCTCGGCGGCCTTTACCTCTACAGGTATAGCGCCTCTTTCTCCCTGCAGAATGAAATCCACTTCTGCCTTGCCGTCGCTCTCCCAATAGTACAGATTTCTGCCAGCTGCAACGATCTCCTGTGCGACATAGTTCTCGGCAAGCGCGCCTTTGGCCTCGCCGCCCAGATTTGTGTCTGTAAGAACAGACATGGCGATGAAATCGCTCTTTGCGGTAAGCAGACCCACATCCGACATGTATATTTTATATGAAAGGGGATCGACATAAAACGCAAGCGGTGCTTTCCCCAGAGTCTTCCTGCATTCCAGCACAACTCCTGTGATCTTAAGCCAGTCCAGGCTGCTCTCGTACTCTTTTGCCCTTGCACCGCTTTTGATAAGATTATACTGAAATTTTCGGTTCTCCTTAGCCAACTGATATGGGATGCTGTTGTATGCGGCTCTTGTTTTATTTGCTTCCCGCGGCGTTGAATACTTCCCCATATCCGTTGTGTATGTTTCCAGAATCGACATCTGCTTCGCCTTCACCAATACGTAGTCGCCCCTCTCAATGTATGTCCTCACAGCCTCCGGCATCCCTCCCACGGTAAGGTATCTCCTGTATAACTCCAAAGCTTTGGAATGCAGGGCATCGGGCAAGGGTTTGTTCGATGAAAAAGCATCCCCGATCATCTTCAGCAGTGTATCATGGCCCAAGGCAGTCAAAAACTCTTCAAAGTTCATGGGGTGCATATGCATGATATCCACCTTGCCCACAGGGAAAGAGTAATCATCTCTTTTCAATGCCAAACCGAGAGTGCTGCCCGCGCAGGCAATGTGGTATTCAGGGGCATCTTCATAAAATCTCTTCAGGGAAGAGAGCGCAGAATTGCATGCCTGTATCTCATCGAAAATAATCAGAGTCGAACTGGGCATTATGGTTTTTCCTGAATATGCGGACAGTTTTTCGATGATTGTCTGTATGTCATCGATGCCTTCGCTGAACAGATTTTGAAGCTTAGGATTATTTTCAAAGAAAAAGTAGGCTACATTCCCGTACATTCTGCTTCCGAATTCCGTAAGGCTGTAGCTCTTACCCACCTGTCTTGCTCCGAATACGATGAGGGGTTTTCTGTCTGCGCTGCCTTTCCACTCTGACAGATCGTTCTCGATACGTCTCTTCATTGTTATCTTATTTCACTGTATGGTCTGATACTATACAAATAGTTTGACAAACAATACATTTTAAGGAACCTAAAAATGTGAATAATACCAAATAAAAGCGGAGGACAATTCACTCCGTCCTAAACCTTCCGATACTCGGATTGCATAACAGAAAAAATCATACATTGCATACTGCTTATGCAGTATTCATTCTGCCAAATCAAAAAGAATCTGCAGAGTATTCCGCTTCCCCTGTCTTCGATTTTTTATCAGTTCCCCGCCGCCATCTCATATATCGAATGAAAAGAAGTGGGCATCGGCATTATGAATATTAACAAAAAACATGATTCTGCTGTGCAGAATCATATCTTTCTGAAGCCGCCGGTCACCCGAATATGTGACATTTCGGCACAAACTGCATGTTTTTCCATATTTACGCGTGCATTTCGGGATTGTCCTGCATTCCGAACATCTTTGAGTCTCAGACTTCTCATACCCGGACCCGATCTCTGTAGTTCTGTTGAATTTCCTGCGGGCACCGGGAAGACCGCGCCGCCCACCCTGGTGCCGGCAAAATCCCATACTGTATGCGACGGTGAAATCGGTCGTTTATGTCGAATTTATCGCTTCATAGCACGCCGTATCCCGCATCCTCTGTTTTGATGTTAATTCTGCGGTCCCCAATATAATTCTGAGATCGCGCAACAAATCGCAGGATGTTTCGCAGCAGAACTCAATATTCCGAAATAACTAAAACATGCAGAACGATTTTAGTATTATCTCGGTTATGCGTGTGGACATGCCTTACGCTTCCGTCAACGGCGTCAGCCTCCATTACGAAATAAGCGGGAGCGGACCGCCCGTTGTGCTGGTGACCGGATTCGGAGGCGACACCGGTTTCTGGAAAAGGGCTTCCGATATCATGTCCGGAAGATACACTGCCGTAAAGATCGATAACAGGGGTGCCGGAAAGACATCCTACGAAGGTCAATTTACTCTTGAGGATATTGCCGGAGACATAATAGGCCTGACGGACGAGCTTGGTTTAAAGAAATTCAGTATAGTCGGCTGGTCCATGGGATCTCATATGGCTTACAGGGTTGCGGAGGCTACTCCTGACAGAGTCTCTTCGCTTACTCTCGTCTCGTCATACCGCTGGAGACCTGCGCGCACCATGTACATGCTGTCGTCGGCACTCCGTGCCGTGGAAGAAGGGGCATCGGTCGGATACCTGGGAAGTATCATGAACGGTCTGTGCAACACGGACGGGTTCTTTGAAGAGAGGGAGAGAGCTGGCAAAAGCATCCGGCTCCCTCTGCTCGAAAACACAGCCGGTCTCAGACATCAGCTGAATGCGGTTGACATGTCCCGTCTGAACGATCCGATAGATGTTCCGGCCCTGGTCATACACGGAGACAGCGACCATATGATAGACAGCAGCGAGAGTGTGAAATTCAAAGAAATAATTCCGGACTGCGAGACTCTTCTGATAAAAGGCGCGGGGCATCTGATACCTCAGGAGTCGTACATACCGGACGTGATGGATTTCATCGGGAAGCATCAGACGTGAGATGTTTTGACTGTCTGGCCTTTCGGACCTTGTCTGCTATACTTACTCTTATGACCTTCGTGCAGGGCCAGGAATCATCCATGTAATCTGTCATTTCGACAATGTCCGCATCGTCATCGGTCAGCGCGATGTACACCCGGCTCATGAACATGGATACCGCATACGGAAAATCATCGCATATTTCCGGACGGTCCTTCCATATTCTGCATTTTCTGTCTTTTCCGAGGAATGCACACGGGTTTGTCTTTTTCAAAAGCAGTCTCCCATCCCGGGTTCTGTTCAGGTATTCGGTTACGAATTTGTGAAGAGGCACTCCGGCCGCGTGCGCTACACGGTCTACCTCTCCCGGAAGCATTACAATATTCGGCTGACAGCAGCATCTTCCGCACATTTCACATGGAAATCCCTCCTTGTAGCTCATGCATATATCATATGCTGCGTCAAGATCCCTCTCCATCTCAGGAGAGATCTCCTTCAGACCATGAAGAATATACTTTCCCCTGTACACGGCCATCTGACTGCCTCATCCTGCCAATTTTGTCAGACTGAACATGAAAGCCATGACCGACAGCAGAATTCCGGCCGCGGACAGGCCCATGAGTTTAACTCTGCCATCCGTCGGGGAACGGTTGGACAGGTTTATCGCAAATCCTCCGACTGTCAAACCTATCGCTCCCAGTATAACGGATACCATTGACTGCTCCGGGACTGCGAAAATGATCGCCGTACCTACTGCTCCGCAAACCAGCGAAAGTATCGCATATCCTGCGGGATTCCGCGGAATATCATAATAATTGTCATCCATTTGTATCGCTCCTTTGACCCGCCTATCCAGATTCCCGATAAAATATTTACCGTTGCGCATGAGACTGAACGGCCCTTCGGGCGGAGCGGCACGGCAAACCTCCCGCCATCTGATTTACGGCCGCGTTTCTTCTCTGCGGATAATGCCGCCTTCGAAAACCGAACACAATCTGATATAATGTCGCAGGAATAAACTTCGGTGTTCCTATTGCATCAATGAGACGGGTCACGGATATATTTCAGCGAAAGCCCCCTTCACAATGAGCGATACGTTAAAAATCGCACTTTCCGGCAGAACGAAAGAAAAAGAAACAGAAGAGATACCGCTGCAGATACTGCGGCGATATCTTTCTGCATTTTGCTAAAGACGTATTTACCTGCCGAAAAGTTTTATTCCGAACAGTCCGAACTTCGCGATCGGTACGGCTGCTATGCATCCTATGAATGCAGTCACTATGGCTGCAGGAGCCCAATAGGATGTATTGCTGCTGCCATAATCTGTATCGGAACCGTTGCTGCCGATGCCGGAACCGTCTCCGGATACTGTGTTTGCGGTTATGTTAACACGTACATCGGAATGTATTTCGGATATTCTGTACCGTCCGTCAATCTGAGGAGTAATCTTTGCATTTCCTGAAACAATGGAAGGATATGCAGAATATCCTTCCGACGCATTCACTGTGAATACAATACTCTCTCCCTCTGTTACGGTTACCGGCGAAGACGACGTCGGAGAACCGTTAACGTATACCATGGAACCGGAATCGAATGCAACGTTATACTGTATAGGATATCCCGATGCTGTGAGAGATATAACGTCTGTTACTTCAGATACCGTTAACGGATTGCTTTTGGAATCCTGTACCGAAGAACCCTGTCCTCCTGCAGACCATTTATCGAATGCGTATCCTCCCGACGGCAAAGCAGTTATGGTAAGAGTATCGCCGAGGTTTACGTCAAACGGACCCTCATACGGTACGGCAGTATCGCCGTTGATACTGTATCTGAAACCGGAGATTCCCGTTCCCCGTATCAGAGATACTGTATATCCGTCGGTCTCCCAACTCCGCGTGATACTGTTCCACGTGAATTCAGTATCGCTGTAATACAATTCTCTTCCCTCTGCTCCCTCTATGCCTCCTTTTTTGTCGGTATTGTTGGGATCATAATCAGAGGAGCTGAAATCCGGAAGGTACAGATATTTCGCAGCATTGGGAGCATGAGGCAACGTCCAGTCTTTGTATGTCCTGAAATACGTGTCTATGATTCCGTTCGCAGCAATGTCTCCGTCTGTAAGTCCGCCCGTAACTGTAACGGATGTCAGGCTATCGCAGTGGGAAAATGCATCCGTACCAATAGTCAAGCCGTCCGGCATAATGATGGAAGTCAGGGCGGCGCAGTATTCGAATACACGGTCGCCGATCTGTGTCACTTCGTTATGCATAACAATACGTGTCAGACCTGACCATGAAAATGCAGAGTCGCCGATAGATTTCACGTTACCGGGTATGGTTATGGTTGTCAGAGCATGACAATGGGTGAATACGCCGGTGCCGATGGATTCCACCTTGCTCGGTATTGTCACGGATGTCAGGGCTGTGCATGCCTGGAATGCCCAGTTTCCGAGGAATGTCACGCTGTCCGGTATATTGACGGATGTCAGTTTGCTGCAGCCCCAGAATGCATCCTCGCCGATATGCTCTACGGTACCGGATATCTCGACTGATCCCAGGGCAGTGCATCCGCCGAATGCATAGTCGCCGATGAATTCCGTGCCGTCCGGTATCTTAACGGATGTCAGGGCGGCGCAGTCTCGGAATGCGTAGCTGCCGATAGATTTTACGGTACCGGATATAGTTACGGATGTCAGGGCTGTGCAACCCCGGAATGCATCATTGCCGATGGATGTCATTCCCGATTTGATTATGATGCTCTCTATGTTCTCTCTGTAGCTGTACCATGGTGCCCTTTTACCTTCAATGTAAACGGAGTAGTTATCCATATCTCCATCGCCGGATATCGTAAGGGCACTTCCTGCGAAAACTGCTGTCAGACCGATTCCGAAACTCCCTGGATCGGCGGCGGCATCCGACTCATTCGGTTCCGAATATGTTACAAAAAATGCCGCTGCGAGGAACAGAGCGACTGCGGATAATACTATTGCGTTCAGACAGCTGGGGAAATTGTAATTCCCCCCCCCCCCGACTGTCCTGCGTGATGGATGACTTTTTTCAAAGGCTTTGCACCTCCCAAGTAAAAACACCGCCTCTTGCGGTGTACAGCAGTGCACCACAGACGTACGTATATATAATATGCGTAACCCCGGCCCTATCAGTATGCACTCCCCGGTACCGGATTTTCTCTCGATTTCTCATCAAATCGGCCTGTAAGCGGATTTTGATACATAGGCGCGCACAGGCGGCGGCCTGCCGCTGCGGACGCTCCGGTCTGTTTCCGTTTACAGGGAGGCTGCCTTGCTCCTCCCGCGCGCAAGAGATCAGAACTCTCCGCTGTTCCCGGCAGGCCGGCGGAACAGACACTCCGTCTTCACTCTGACTGCACCGAAACGCATAGTCTCATCCTTCCGCTCAATGCTTATGGCATCGAACTTTCCGAAGATGATTTTCATATCATTTTCTGTGTAGTATCTGTACTCTATGCCGTTCCCTCTGGTGTTCCTGTCTTTGCCTTCAGACCTCATATCTCCCACCGCGAACGACCTCACAAAAACCAGGCCTCCGGGCACAAGTACTCTGAATATCTCACCGACTGTGTCTCTGAGCTGGGTATCATTAAGGTGTTCAAGTATATGCACAGCAGTGACGGCATCGAAATAACCGTCCGGAAACGGCATATTTTCGCATTCCGCAACCGAGAATTTTGCTTTGTCTCCGAACGCACTTATGCATCGGTTTACCGCCGATGGAGAGAAATCCAGTCCGGTCGCATCCATACCCATCCTTATGAGTGCGGCGACTGTCTTGCCGTTTCCGCATCCTATGTCAAGAACCTTTGAACCCGGTTCGATGTTGAGAGTAACATTCCCTATCCCCCTCCAAGGCCGTCCGTGTTCCAGGTAGAATCTCTCCCAGCAGTCTGATTGGTGCTCGCACTCCCGAAATCCGGGCCGGTCTTCCATACTCTTTCGTAAGCATTCCATAAATAATAAAACCAACATAAGGTCGGCAAGGTGGCAGAACGTGTACTGGAACGCTGAGATAGAGTGCATGGCAACGGAGGATCTGAAAAAACTCCAGTACAGAAGTTTTAAAGGTCTCGTTAATAACCTGTATGATTTCAACAGGTTCTATCACGACAGAATGAAGAGCAAAGGCATCCGCCCGGATGACATCATGTCCCTGAAGGATGTTAGCAAACTTCCGTTCATGTACAAAGATGATCTGAGAGAAAATTATCCGACAAAGATGTTCAGTGTTCCTAATACAGAGATCGTCAGATTCCATGCGTCGTCCGGAACAAGCGGAAAACCCACCGTAGTCGGGTACACCCAGAACGACCTCGCATACTGGACCGAGGCACTGGCGAGGTCCCTGACATCCATAGGAATCGGAAGCGACGATATAATTCAGGTCTCCTACGGATACGGGCTGTTCACCGGCGGGTTGGGACTTCACTACGGAGCAGAGAAGGTCGGCGCATCGGTGGTACCTACGAGCACCGGAAGTACAGAGCGGCAGCTGGAGCTCATGCAGGATCTGAATGTAACCGCAATTGCCTGCACACCCTCGTACCTGATGCACATGAGCCATACCGCAAACCAGATGGGCATAGATTTCAGAAGAGACACCTGTCTGAAGAAAGCGGTGCTTGGCGCGGAACCTTGGACCGAGAGCATGAGATCGAAAATCGAGGGTTCTATGGGCATAAAAGCTTACGATATCTACGGAACATCCGAACAGGCTGGTCCGATGTTCTCCGAATGCGAGGAAAAGAAGGGCATTCACATCGGCGGCGACATAATGTACGTGGAAATTCTGGATCCCGACACCGGCGAAATTCTGGAGAACGGCGAGACGGGAGAGATGGTGGTAACGATGCTCAAAAAAGAGGCTCTTCCGATAGTAAGGTTCAGAATAAGAGACATAACATCGCTGACGGACGAGGAGTGCCCGTGCGGAAGAACATCTCCCCGGATTTCCAAAATAACAGGCAGATCTGACGATATGCTCATAATTAGAGGGATCAACGTGTTCCCGTCTCAAATCGAATATACACTCATGAGGATACCTCAGATAGGCGACCAATATATGATAGAAATCACCAGAGAAGGTGCGCTGGACGATATTAAAATCCAGGTTGAAATCAAGCCGGAGTTCTTCAGTGACAAAGTTGAAGATATGGTGAGACTGAGGGCGCATATCGAGTCGGAATTGAAGAAATACCTGAATGTCGCTGCTGTGGTGGAACTCAAAGCTCCCGGCGAACTCCCGAGATTCCAGGGCAAAGCAAAAAGAGTCATAGACAAAAGGGTGATATGATGGATAACGAGAATATAATCACACAGCTTTCGATATTCGTTAACAACGAACCGGGACGCCTGGCGGCTATCGCCGGCGTGCTGAAGGACTGCAATATCAACATAAAGGGATTCAACCTTGCCGAGTCCACCGAGTTCGGCATACTGAGGGCGATAGTCGATGATCCAGATGCGGCCTTCGAGAGGATCAGATCCAAGGGAGTCATCGTCAAGAAGACAGATATCATAGGTGTCGCCGTGGAGGATTCTCCCGGCTCGCTGTTCGGAGCCGCCGATGTCCTCGGGAAATCGGGAATCAATATTGACTATGGGTATGCATACAGCGGCAGGAACTTTGAATCTCTTTTTGTAAGGGTTGACGATCCAGAAAAAGCGGTCAGGGTTCTGAAAGAAGCGGGAATAAAACTGATAAAGAGATCGGAGATCTGAGCATGGGCAATATGAACGCGGCCGTCCTCGGAGCGAAGGACCTTGCCGATAAAATCGGCAAGAAGGGGACGGTCACAGATATGACGTTTTTCGAAATCAAGAGAGGCACCGATTCCGTGACCCTCATCGAGCCTTCGAAATATCCGGAGAAACTTTCGTCGCTGTTTTACTCTCTGGGGATGTCCGAGTTTGTGATACTCGTTGTGGATAAGATCGACTCGTACCTCGGAGAATCGATAATCATGACCGATCTGTTCGGAATCAGAAAGGGATGGATAGTGCTGAGAAACTACATCCAAAAAGAGCAGCTTGCGCCTCTTATATCCGGCACGTCGCTGGAATTCTACGGCTACGCGGACGAAGATCACACAAAGATGAGGGAAGATCTTCTGGACATGGCCCAGAAAGAGGGACGTAAAGCTGGTGACGGGACATGCGGCTCATGCCCGGTCGACAGCCACTTCAACGTGAAGGGAGTGGGCACCGTTGTTCTCGGATCGGTCATAGACGGACATTTCAGGAAACACGACAAGATGCAGGTATTCCCGCTGAAACGGGAAGTTGTCCTGAAATCAATACAGAAGCATGATCTCGATGCGGACGACTGCGTCAGAGGGGACCATGTCGGTCTTGCCCTGAGGGGCATAGAGTCGGACGACTTAGACAGGGGATACGTCCTCACGACCGATCCGTCTTTGAAAATGACTCGGAAAATCATCGGAAATGCGGAACTCATCGAATATTGGCCTTCGCCTCTGAAAGAGGGCATGGTCCTGCACCTGGGGCACTGGATGCAGATGGTGCCGTGCCGCATAATCGGTGCGGATAACGGAAGCGATTTCAGATCTCCTAAGCTTATCGTAGAATCAGAATCCGACATCATATACAAGCCAGGAGACACCGCTCTCATGATGTACCTCGAAGGAGGAAAACTGAGAGTCGTCGGCTCTCTTGCACTTGAATAATGTTCGCTCCGAGAAAACAGATGCAACCGATTGAGCAATCTGTTCTTCTGCGGGGAACAGATTCCCAGCGTTCATCTTCGCAGTAAGGATACGGCCGAATGCCAATTCGGACCTCTTCCCGGCAAACGGGAGATGCTTGATATCGGGAATCTCTGAACCGGCACATAAGTATGAGTTTATCGGAATTACGAAATCACCGGATATACAGATTCCTCTGCCGTAACACCGTGTGTAAGATATCTGTTATCTTCCGAAGTTCCAATGTGTTTCCGATACGGATTGATCGGAGATGTTTTGCATGTTTGGACACAGGAACCGCCCTTCTGAAGATGTGTATTCTTCGTAAGAAAATCCTTAGTAATACGGAAATGCGGGTAAGTGAAGAAACTGCCGGGGGAAATACTCCTAGTAGGAGGGGAAAGGGGGAGGAGGAAATAAAAGAAGAGGAGAGACCACCGCATCTGCGGCGGTCTCTTGTGTTTATGTTCGGAAATAAAAAGAGATACAGAAAATCAGCTACTGTTTTCTCCGTCATCCTTCCTGCGTTTGATTATTATGTTTCCTGCTGCGGCGGCTGCTATACAGGCAAGGAACGCTCCGGCCAGGATAACGGGAATCCAAAGAGGTATACCGCTGTCAGCGGAGTCTCCGGCCGAATTGTTTCCGTCTCCGGATCCTTCGCCGTTACCGCTGCTGTTTCCGGAACCGTTACCGTCCGGATCGCTTATGCTGTACGGAGAGACTGTTACGGTTACGTTAAGGTTAGAGTGTATGTTCTCTATAACGTAGGAACCGTCTCCCTGTGCTGTAAGATATGCTATTCCGTTTATGACGGGAACGGCAGAGTATCCTTCGGCTGTACGTACGGAGAAGGAAAGACTTCCTCCTCCGGTTACTCCGACCGCGGATGATGCCGAAGA
>JAIRYF010000038.1 GCA_031267895.1 Candidatus Methanoplasma glyptotermitis | reverse complement strand
TGCTGATGCGTAATTTCCGGAACTGATGTCCGGGAGTATCAGGTACTTTGCGGCATTGGCTGCACCGGGCAGTATCCAGCTCTTTTCATTTTTGAAATACTTGTCTATGATTCCGTCGGTGGTGATGTTTCCGCCGGACCCTCCGGTGACGGTTACGGTTGTCAGGTTGGCGCACAGGTAGAATGCATCGTTGCCGATGGACACTCCGTCCGGCATATCGATAGATATCAGTTCGAGGCAGTTGTAGAATGCATCGTTGCCGATAGATTCTACTTTGTCAGGAACAGATATGGATGTAAGGCTTTTGCAATCAAGGAATGCATTGACGCCGATGGTTTTAACGCCATCCGGTATGACGACGGATGTCAGTAAGATGCAGCCTCGGAATGTCTCATCGCCGATGTTTGTCACCTTACTCGGTACCGTCATGGATATCAGAGACATGCAGTTTAAGAATGCCTGCTGGCCGAGGGTTTCCACACTTTCGGGTATTTCAATGAATGTCAGATTTGTGCAGTCGGTGAATGCACTTTTCTCGATGGATTTAACTTTATCCGGCAGGATTACGGATGCCAGAGCGAGGCAGTGATTGAATGCACTGCTGCCGATGGACGTTAAACTGTCGGGCATGGTTATGTATGGCAGAGAAACACACCATCCGAATGCCCATTCGCCGATGGATGTTACGCCGTCAGGTATGACAACCGATGTCAGATTTTGGAAGTTAGTAAAAGCAAAATCACCGATGGATGTTATGCCTTCTTCCACAACAATACTGTGTATGTTCATCTTCTCGGCGTTCCATGGTGTCGTGCCTTCGATATAATTGTTCATAGCACCGGTTCCGGATACTGTGAGAACATCGTCGGTAAGGTCCCATGCCAGATCTCCGGTCGTCCCGGCGGCGGCATCCGATTCATTCGGTTCCAAGTACGTCACAAAGAATGCCGCTGCGAGAAACAGAGCAGCGGCAAACAATACCGTTACGTTTAAACGGCTGGGGAAATCAAAATTCCCCCCCCCCCCTTGGTAATCCTGCGGGAAGGTATGATTTCTTTCAAAAGTTTGGTTTTCATAAGTTTTACTCCTTATTGCATCAGTACTGCATGAATCTGTCCGCAGTCCGCGTTTCCGCCACGGCGTACTGATATATAAATTATATACAAGCACATAACCGAGTCAGATCCCGCGATGCCCGGTATTTTTATTCCCTGCCGGACTCCATATCGATTTATGCTTTCGAAAAACTGCTTTCGATTCGGGCGGAAACAGCCGGCAACAACAGAAGAACATGCCGAAAAAGTATTGAAAATGAAAGGAGAGAGCCTGCGCTCTCTGTTTACATCATGCCCGGCATGCCGCCGGGCATACCTCCTCCCGGAGGTCCTGCCGGCGGTGCCGATCTGCGTGCGGCTATGACATCATCGATCCTGAGAATCATGCTTGCGACTTCTTCTGCAGAACTTATCGCCTGCACCTTCACCTTCAGAGGCTCTATGACATTCAGTTTGAACATGTCTACCGCCTCTCCGGTGCTGAGATCGAGACCGTAATATTTCCCGTCTTTTTTCTTCTCGTGGGCGTTCTTCAGCTTTATTATGCTGTCGATCGAGTCGATACCCGCATTCTCAGCGAGAGTCCAAGGTATGATTTCCATCGCTTTTGCGAATTTCTCTATCGCAAGCTGCTCTCTTCCGCCGACGGACGATGCATATTCCGACAGTCTGAGCTGAAGTTCGATCTCCGGCGCACCCGCGCCTGCAACGACTTTCTTGTTCTCGAGGGTCACGCCCACCGTGCGGATCGCATCGTTAAGTGCTCTCTCAACCTCTTCAAGAACATGCTCCGTTCCGCCGCGGACGAATATTGTTATTGCCTTTGGATTTTTGCATTTGGTTATGAAGGCCATTCCGTCCTCTCCGACCTGCTTCTCTTCCACGAGGCCTGCCGTTCCGAGGTCCTTCTTGGTTATTTCCATGACGCTTCCGACTACAGTCGCTCCGGTAGCCTTTCCGATAGCTTCAAGATCGCTCTGCTTGAGCCTTCTGTATCCGAGTATCCCTGCTTTTGCGAGATAGTGCTGGACGAGTTCGTCAATGCCCTTGGATGAGAACACGACATTTGCCCCGATTTCTTTTATCTTCTCCACCATCGCTTTCATGGAGTTCTCTTCCTCTGCGAGGAACGCGGACATTGACGCAGGGTCAGTGATCTGAATCTGGGCATCGAATTCTGTTTTCTTGACTTCGAGTGCCGCAGCAAAGAGCGCAATCTTCGCATTCTCCACTTTCTTCGGCATGCGCGAATGCACCGCTTCTTTGTCGATGATGACACCCTCTACGAGGTACGTGTCGCCTATGACCCCTCCGACCTTCTTTTCGAGGCGTATGTTATCTGTGTCCACCTTTCCGTCTTCCGCGACGGATTTTGATGCCTTGACTACTATCTCAGCGAGACGGTCATGTTCATCTCCGATAGACTTTCCGGTGAGCGAAGTCACCGCAACCTTCTTGAGAATCTCATCGCTGGATGCGTCTACCGCGATGCCGTTGAGTACCTCCACGGCCTTCGCCGCCGCCATTCTGAAACCGTTTGCTATGACCGTCGGGTGAATGTTTGCGTCGATCAGTTCTTCGGACTGTTTGAGGAGTTCCCCGGCGAGCACAACGGCCGTTGTCGTACCGTCCCCGCATTCATTATCCTGTGTCTTTGCAACCTCGACGACCATCTTAGCCGCCGGGTGCTGTACTTCGATCTCTTTGAGTATCGTCACGCCGTCGTTGGTTATCACAACATCGCCGATCGTATTGACGAGCATCTTGTCCATTCCTTTCGGCCCGAGTGTGGACCTTACGGCATCGGCTACGGCTTTCGCCGCTGCGATATTGTTGAACTGAGCTTCTTTGTCTTTGGTCCTTTCAGTGCCTTCCTTCAGCACGATGATTGGTTGATTTCCGTTCGCGTACATAGGATAATATCTCCTTGTCTTAGGCTAAGGTAATTTTGTTCTTCTATATTAAAATTTCTTATTATGGATTTCGTTCTCCGATTCCTCCAGCCACGGTGCGTACTTCCCATGTCACGATGATGTTTCTCTTTTCCTGCGGAGATAAGAAACACACCGCTCTCTGGGGGCATCAGGCATGTTTCTGTGGCGATAACGGCGAGAGTGATCATAAATCATCAATCTTTTTGCGGATCGCGGTCTAAACGCGATCAGAACACATTCCTCACATCAAGCCCTCTCTCCGATGCCAGATCCCGTATCCTCTCTTTTGATTTCCGAGACCCGTGTATGTTCATGCGGTTCAGCCTTCCTGCTAACACAGGTCTGGAGTTCAGCGAGTCTATGTAGACGCGTTTTACTCCCGTGGCAACGACTGCGTTTACGAACTCTTCTTCCTTTCCTTCAAGATGGTTCAGGACGGGACCTACCAGAGCGTATGCGTCGATCCCCATCCCTGTAAGCCGCATCAATGTTTCCAGTCTCCTTTCGGGAAGAGGTGCTCCGGGTTCGGTCATCTTAGAGAACCTTTCTTCTATGGTTGTCAGAGTTATGCCTATTTCTCCCCTCATTCCTGATATGAGGTCGGCATCCCTCAGGACAAGATCGGATTTCGTGTGCATGTGTATTCGGAAATCCCGTTCTTTCAGTATCTCGAGGCATCTCTTCGTTAGCTGGAATCTCTTTTCAGCGTACTGATACGGATCGGTGACCGTGCCTATCCCTATTGTTCCGTCCAGACCGGACAGTTCCCTCGACAGCCGGTCCGTTATGTTGGACTTGACCTTAACGATCCTCCAGCCGTTCCAGTCGGTGTGAAGGACTTCGGGCGCATAGCAGTACACACAGCCGTGTTCGCACCCTCCGTACGGATTGAGAGCATAGTCTATACCGGGAAGAGCGGAAGGGGAAAGAGCCCTTTTTGCTTCCGCTATTACGTAACGTCCGTCCCATTCGGCGGTCCATTCGAATTCTATGAGGTCAGTAATAGTCTTCTATCCTCCTCTGCGTGAGATAATCTTTCAGTATACCGGAGTTTGCGATCCATGTTTCTCTTTTGATGTCCATCACCCTGTCAACATGGTCCAGAGCTTTGTCCAGAGTATCGAAGACAAACGGCTTGGTCTGAAGCGATGCTCTGACATTTTCTCTCACATTCCACACCCCCACAGGCATTATGTAGCCCGGATGGGCTTCTCTCATTATTACCGTGCCTGCCGTTCTGCGTTCTTTCAGCAGAAGTTCGTTTACTGCCATTCTTGCGGCGTAGTAACAGCCGCCGATGTGTGCGTATTCCGATCTTCCTTCGAAAAATTCGCAGTCGGAGATGATATCTATTGTCTTGCCCAGAGGATTCCAGGTTGTGTTCGGATACCATGCCTCTATGAGTTCGTATCTCCACGTGCACGGCATCATCAGGACACACCACCTGTTGTCCAGCTGCTCCCACTGATATATTCTGAACTCGTCTATCGTTTCATTGTATTTTGTCGTTTTAAGCAAATCTTTCCCGATTATGTCGTCTACGGCTGTTATGCTCCATCTCGTCGGCACGAAACGTCTCCTTTTGTCTACTCCCATCGTGCCTACCGAGAATGCTTTCTGTATCTCCGATATCAGCGTGCCGTTTCTGTAGGCACCGATCACAGCCCCTGCGGCACTGAGATCGACATCGTGGAAGTTTTTCTCAAGGTTTCTTTCAAATCTCCCGTTGCCCATGGTCATGCCGTCCATTCTCGCGGACGGGCCGAACGGCTGCACCTCGTCGTCCAAGATCACCCTCCCCCTGGGTTTCTGTCTGAAATTGGCCTCCACTTCTACAGGCCTCTCAGTCAGTGCGAGTTCCTGAACACTGTCAACGATTCTACCCGCCGCCCTGAAGTTTTTGGCATCGATCCTGTATTTTCCCCTGACCAGCCTGAATCTCATATCCACTATTTCGTCTATGGATTTCCCGACCCACCGTTCCGGTTTATCCATTATCGACGTATCGCCGAATTCCGGAGGCAGAAGTGGTCCGATATCCACTTTGGGGTATCCGTATCTTCCGACGAACACAGCCGGAGGACTGCATCCGGCAAGGTCCTTCATATCCATCAGCGGCATCGTTTTCTGCTGAGAATAAAACTTGATCATCAGAGGACATCTGTCTTTTCCGCAGAGCCTTCTCGAGCCTTTGCACACAGAGCACAGTCCGGATTTCGATACAGACCGGTTTACTTCGGCCATCCTGTCAAAGAATTCTGCGTTCGACATCTGCCTCATCTTGTATAACATTCAACGGGAAAAACTTAACACAGGAGAGGGGGTGAGCAAGAGGCAACTGGTCGAAACCTATGCAAGGGGCCGCCTCCTGCTATGCTCCGTGCATGTTTGTTTGAATATTTTAATTATTGCGAAAACGGCAGATGCAGCCGGTAAGTGCCGATTTTTTTCTTTTGCAGAGTATGCACAGGCACGGCAGACAAACGTGGTACAGCCGTCTTGGGGGAAGCTGTTTCCGCAACCGCATATGTACAGAGCAGCCGGTGTGTGGGTAGATCGGAGAATGAGCTATGCGGAGAGACTCAGATAACTTACAGAAAACTGCCAAAATATGTGCGCAACCATTTATATGGGCGTATAGATGCGTCCGTACGCACTGTGAATCAATATGGTGCGATATAATAAGGAGCTAGACATTATGGATATCAAACCTCTGAGGGGAATCTTTTATTCCCCTTCTGTCAAGACCTCCCGCCCACACAGGGGGGGGGGGGAATTATAATTTCCCCAGCCGTCTGAATATAACAGTATTATTTGCTGCTGCTCTGTTTCTCGCAGCAGCATTCTTTGTAACGCACACAGAACCAAATGAATCGGATGCAGACATCGTAGGCAACGGGACTGCCGACGATCCGTGGTTATGCGGTCCCGGCAACAGCGACAGCGTGGAAGCAACTCTCATAAACGGTGTTCTCACGGTGTACGGTAGCGGCGTTATGATAGATTTTGATAATTATCTTGATCGCCCGTGGCGGAATAAAATCGTAACAGATCTTGTCATCAAAGAAGGAATAACAGTCATCGGCAAGGGTGCATTCGCTTCCGTCGAAGGCATAACCGGAGTCGCAATACCTAATAGTGTGGTAACTATCAAAGAGAGTGCATTCACCGGCTGCGCCAATTTGGGTGCTGTTATCCTGAACAACGGTCTGGAGAATATCGGCGAATATGCATTCAAGAGCACAGGCCTGGTGAACGTTGTCATACCGGACAGTGTATTATCCATAGGTAATCAGGCATTCAGCACCTGCGGATCACTGATCTCCGCTGATCTCGGCAAAGCGGCATCCATCGGCACTGGCTTGTTCTATGCCAGCTCTAAATTGGCGTCTGTCACCCTGCCTGACGGCCTGCAGGAAATCCCGGCCGCTATGTTCAGAGAATGCACTGCCCTGACAACCGTTGAGATACCTGACAGCGTGGAGTCTATCGGCGAACATGCATTTGCGTATTGTGAAAACCTGACAAAGATTGATATACCTGACAGCGTGGAGTCTATCGGCAACTTTGCATTTATATATTGTGAAAACCTGACAAAGATTGATATACCTGACAGCGTGAAGTTTGTCGGCGACGGTTTATTTAGTGACTGCTACAGCCTGGTGTCTGCCGCCCTGCCTGACGGCCTGCAAGAAATCAATGGGACTATGTTCCTCCTTTGCACTGCCCTGACAACCATTGAGATACCTGATAGCGTGACATCTATCTTTTGGAATGCATTTTCGCAATGCCCAGTTCATACCGTGATAGTAACAGGCGGACAAGGCGCAAATATAACATCAGGCGGGATCATAGAGACATATTTCAAAAATGGCGGATCATCTGCATCAAGCTGGAAACTGCCCGAACAAATTGATACCGTACAGGTTCTTACGCTCAGAGATATCAGCTACAAACACTACAATCCCGATGTAAACATAGCAGGGTCCGGAGGAAGAATGCTGAATTACGCCGACGCGAAATACGATTGGGCTTCCGATGGATGGATGGGTTTGTATACGATATCCGGTACTCTCATGGTAACGGGAACATCGGAATCCGCCGAGGGCAAGTGCGTACAGATAGGATCCTACACCGCAGTCACAACAGCAGGCGGAGCTTACACTATAGAGAATGTTCCCTACGGAACGTCGGGAGATATCACAGTATTGCAGATGGAGGGATACATTCAGACCGTAAGTCCTGCGTACATAACTTCGTTAACCGGAAGTCTTACCGGCCAGGATATTGTGTATACGGTCGCGTACATCGTAACCGGTAAACTCACCGTAAACGGCGGGACTGAATCCAACATCGGCGTGACGGTATCTCTTGCGGGATACACCGCGGACACAACAACAGGCGGAGCTTACACCATAACGGGAGTTCCCTACGGAACGTCGGGAAGCATAACCGCATCCATAACGGGATACACTCAGGCCGCTGCTCTGAACATAACATCGCTGGCTTCCGATCTTAC
>JAIRYF010000010.1 GCA_031267895.1 Candidatus Methanoplasma glyptotermitis | reverse complement strand
GCCCAATGCTTTGTTCAGTTCTTCCATCGGCATATGTTTGATGATGCCTATAGCTTCCGGTCTTGCCATGGATATGTATAGGCATCATTATTCAAATAAGTTTAGTAATTAACTATAATAGAATAATAGTAAAAATTTAACAGATTTAACTTAATTTTAATAGAAATAAATAATGTGCCAGATCTTGAATAATTTAACAATTAAACTTAATTATTATTTAAACAATACTTAAATTTATGTGCCCAAAAATAACTCAAAATGGATCAAGTCTTCAAATGATAATCCCAAAAAATATTTGTCAATCAGCTGGATTGAATGCAGGTGATGAACTTTATGTCACCACTAACGGTGGCTCAATATCACTCGTAAAGCCGTCTGTTCCTGCCGGAGAAATCGGAATCGAATCGACATTCATGCCATCGAGGGAAAGTTCGCATGTCGTGTACACAATAGGATACGAGAGCCGTACTGTGGACAAATTCGTAGCAAGACTGAAGACTCACGGAATACGGCAACTAATCGACGTTAGAGAAAAACCAATAAGTCGTAAAAAAGGATTTTCAAAGTCGGCACTCAGACAGCTTCTAGAAGAAGAAGGCATAGAATATGTACACATTCCTCAACTGGGGTCTCCATCAGACATAAGGCATGAATTCAAGGAAGGAGGATCAGATAAAGTATTTTTTGACAGTTATAGAAAATACATAAAAGAGAACGTTCCAGAAGAAGTAGAAGTACTAGAACAATATGTGTCTAACAAGGTTTCAGCACTCATGTGTTTTGAGTTATCACATGTACATTGTCACAGGAGAGTTCTTGCAGATGAACTGAAGAACATGGGATATAAGGTAGAGCATCTATGAAGAAAAAAGTTCTAGTCTTGGCTAAAGCAGAGCCGCTGACGAGTAAAAAATATCAGGCATCAGTATGCGCAGCAGGAATAACCGATGACGGAGAATTCATCAGAATATATCCAGTACCATTTCGGATATTTTGTGATAAGAATACAAAAATAAGCAAATATGACTGGATAGAGGTTGATTGTGAAAAGGCTGAAGACGACAAGCGACCTGAAATCTATAAAATAAACCCGGACACAATAAAAAAGGTCGGCCATATTGATGCAGACGGCGCTGAATGGTCAGAGCGAAGCACCATTCTTTTACCAAAGCGTGTAAAAAATCTGCAAGAGTTATCAGAATCTGGAGCAAGTTTAGGCCTTATTAGACCATCGGAAATATTGGATTTCAAATACGAGAAATCAAAGGATAATGAAGAAGCCAAAGTGGGAAAGGAGTATAACAAAGCATTTCAAATGATCTTCGATGAAGAAGGCGAAATCAAAAAGATACCAGCCATAAACCGAAAGTATGACCGACATTTCTCGTATGTGTTCAAATGCGATGGAGAAGAAAAAAATCACAAAATAATATGTGAAGACTGGGAGCTTTACGAAGCCTTCAGAAAATGGAGAGACATTTACAAAGACGAGGGAGAGACCCTTGGGAAGATACGTGACAGATTTTTTGATACATTCACCACAAAAAATGATCTGCACTTCATAATGGGAACCCATTACATATTCAAAACATGGATAATAATTGGGCTGTATTATCCAAAGAAATCAACTGGTTACCAAACACGTTTGTAGTTAGAATAACTCATATTAAGATTGATAATATATATCGGCATAATTTCAATTCGGCATGCCTTTCCTTATCCATTCGGACACTTCAGTCATTGTCAAATCACACATGTATCCTGAGTTCGACAGTTGATTTTTGATATTGGGAAAATTTGACAGTTGAGCTTCCGCCGATCAATGGATCGTTCCTGCCTGCTGTCCCCGGACATTCCCATGGCCTGAATGGGGCTTTCATCCTGAGAACGGGGGAACGACCGCCGTATCCTTCAGAATGAGAGAATTGAGATACTCAAAGTCGGAATATGTCCGGCGGAGCGGGTGTTCGTTACCGTAAGCGTGAGCAACTGTCAGATTTATTTCTGAAACAAATACGGATTATTTTGCAGAAGCAGCATCCCCGGGGATGCAGACCGGCCGCCTGGCCTATGCTGTTCGGACGCGTGTCCGCATAACAGATCGTCTGTCAAATTTTCCCAATATCAAAAATCAACTGTTGAGGTCAGGATCGGGTGACGGTGTGCCGGGATCGCATGCTGTCTCCGCTTTCATTCAAAACCGTCTTGAATCCACCAGCCGCACAGCTGTCTCAGTCCGCTCTGCATTCTCGAGATAATCAGCAACTCAGGATTGGAATTATATACCGTGATTCCCGAGGCACAAGTCTGATACCGTATAAAAATACGAGGCCCGTTTCCGGGCATTTGTTTCAGACTCTCATCCTGTCAGTCCATGTCCTGGCCGAGGGCATCGAGAGACTGGCAACGATCACCGCGCCTATCACAGCAAGTGTGATTGCAACGTAAAGGTCAATCGCCGAGAATACCACAGCGCAGCCTATCGCACTTATGGTAAGGAATGTCATGAGCAGCAGTATATTCCAGGACCACTGTCCGCCTCTGGTGAGTCCGCCCGCCAGAGAAAAAAACATAGCTGCCAGGAGCATGTACACTCCCATATCTACAAGTGCCGTCTCCTCGGGCCTGAAGAAGAAAGCTAGGCAAACCACGCTGATGATCCCGCCTAGGAACCCGAGCGCACCGCCGATTTTGACATTTCTGGGTACTGTTTCCATTTTTGCACCTGCCGTCTAATCTCGTCACAAGTATTAATTCTTCCTGCCCGACACGATCATCCTTACACTCTCTGCCAGGAGCCATATCATTCCCAGAATTATGCCGTATGCCCCTATCTCCGCAACACTGTAGACAAAAACCATTGCCGCCACAGTAAGCGAGACACATATGCCGATCCCGGCGAACATCTTTTGGCCGGCTGCCCAGTTCCCCGCCGCAACGGCTACGACCGAGCAGAACACGAACAGTGCCGCCGAGACAGCGACAAAGTAGTGCGGGTCGTGAGAGTCCATTGTTATCAGACCTATGAGGAGGAGCATAATTCCGCCTGCGGCGAGGAAGGCCCCGCCCACGGTGTGGCCTGCATTTTTTGCAGTCGCGATGTGTCCGAATCCAAAGACTATGACAAGTGCACCTGCGATTATGCAGCCGTAGTTGAAATAAAATCTTGCATCAGTGTCCGATATGCCGAACTCGGAGAGCACATTCACTCCAAACTCCCATGCAGTGTCGATTGATGCCGCACATATCCACGATATAATAAATGTCGCAACCGCGATTATGCCAAACCATGAGAATGCGACGCTGTGGTCTTTTTGAACTTTCATAGTCCCGCAAATATCTATTGTTTAATTATACTTGCGCAGAACAGCGGCAAGTCCGACTTTGCAGAACATGAGATATATCCATTCAGCGCAGATTCCGGCCCGCAAAATTCAGCGGCTGGGATTGCCTGCAGAGGTAATTTTAAAATGCATCGGCCGAATACCATTGCGGTTCTATGAGAAATATCTATTTCGTCGGCACGGCCGGAAGCGGGAAGAGCACAATGGTCGGAGCATTCAAACAATGGCTCGGTGACAACGGAATCGATGCGATAACCATCAATCTCGATCCTGGGACAGACCGGCTTGCGTACAAAGCAGATATCGACATAAGGGAATGGATATCACTCGGAGAAGTGATGGATGAATATTCTCTCGGCCCGAACGGTGCGCAGATAGTTGCCGCCGACCTGATGGCGATGAATATACACAAACTGACATCCGTACTCAGCGGATATAAAACCCGATATGCTCTGATCGACACTCCAGGCCAACTGGAACTTTTTGCTTTCAGAGAATCATCCAATATGATCGTCAATTCACTGGGAAAGGACAAATCCATGATAGCGTACCTCTCCGACCCAATGCTTTGCAGGAGACCGAACGGATTTGTTTCATCAATGATGCTCTCGGCCCTGGTCCAATTCAGGCTTCAGCTGCCGATGGTCAATCTTCTGTCAAAAATTGACACGCTGACGGAGGAAGAGAGCGAGAGAATTACAGACTGGTTCGAGAATCCGGATACACTTTACGGAGACTTCCTGGATGAAGATTCTGATCCTCAGACTGTAGTCGGGATGGAATTGTTCAAGGCTCTGGAAAACACCGGCATCTTCGGAGGTATAAAGGGAGTATCCGCAGAAGAGGAGATGGGGCTGGAGGAAATATATGCATACGCCCAGCTCGCATTTTTCGGCGGAGAAGATTCTGAAAGGGACTGAGAAATCGTTTATCCGAACATGTATGCCGGGGCGGCCTTCACTTTGTTCCTCCCGGCCTCCATTACTTTCTCCTTTGCGGCCATGAAGTCATCCTCGGTAACGGTGTCTCTGCCGTCACGGATCGCGAGCATTCCCGCCTCGGTACATATACTCTTTATTTCCGCACCGGAAGCCCCTTCTGTAATATCTGCGAGCCTTCTGGGCCTGATACCCCTGTCCGTGTTCATACGGGACATGTGGATTTTGAATATCTGAGTTCTCCCTTCCACATCCGGCAGTCCTATATCTATTATGCGGTCAAACCTTCCCGGCCTCAGAAGAGCATCGTCAAGTATGTCTGGCCTGTTGGTGGCACCGATTATTTTTACGTCGCTGGTGGGTGTGAATCCGTCAAGTTCCGCCAGCAGCTGCATGAGCGTCCTCTGGACCTCTCTGTCGCCCGATGTGGCGACATCCATCCTCTTCGCACCTACGGAGTCCAACTCGTCTATGAATATTATGCTCGGTGCTTTCTCCCTTGCAAGATCAAACAGCTCGCGGACGAGTCTGGCACCCTCCCCGATATACTTCTGGACAAGTTCCGAACCCACAAACCTTATGAATGTGGCATTTGTCGCACTTGCAACAGCCTTTGCCATCAGCGTTTTACCGGTTCCGGGCGGACCGACGAGCAACACGCCTTTCGGGGGCTCGATACCCACTTTGATATAGAGTTCGGGCCTGAGCAATGGGTCTTCCACCGCTTCACGCAGCTCTTGCATCTGCTTCTCAAGGCCGCCGATCTCCGAGTACATGACGTTCGGTTTATCGATTATTTCGGCTCCCGTAACCACCGGATCCAGGGACACCGGCAATACATTCATCACAGCGAGCGTCTGCTTGTTGAGAGATACTCTGGCACCAGGCACAAGGTCTGCCTGTGGTATGTATTCCGAGACCGACACGATGAAATCGGGTCCGGTGGAACTTTTGACGATGACTTTGTTATCGGGGAGGACATCGCGCAATGATCCAATTATCAGCGGCGGACTCTTGAGCCTCTCGAGTTCGGCCCTTATTCTGCCATGATCCTTCTGCAGTCTGAAGAGTTCTCCCTCTGAATAACGCTTGTCGTTCTCTGCAGTCTGAAGATCCTCTATAAGCCGGACATTCTTCTCTTCAAGCGTGATGATCTTTGCCTTCAGTTCTTCCATCTGGGCGTTGTCCATGAACGATACCTTTCGTTACAGCCATATGTTCCTCTTCTTTATTACTTTTTCTCGTACCTGAATCGCGCTGCCCGAAATTGAAAATAGACATCTCGGCAAAATCAAACATACCATTCACAAAATTGTCATATGTGCTGTATTTTTACGGATTCCGTGAAAAATATCTTTCGGATTGTATCCCTCATATTCACCGAATGCCGGGGGAAGAACACAATCTTTCATCCGAACTGCGACGGAACGGACTTCTTCCTGCTTTCGGGTGATCTCCGGCAAAGTCAAAAAGCTCCTGGGTCCGGAACGGCCGTATATGTTCCAACGGCGCATCGGGACTCGGCTGTTTCCCCTACCATGCTTGTGTTCCGCCTGTTTATCCCAAGAACGGCAAACATATTCCGCAGCCAAAACGTAATCGGGTTCCGATGTGACGGCGTGCGCAAATGACCGTACAGAATTTCGGTGCACGATTTATAATTCCCAATGAACGGTCACATTGTAATCCAGATTTGTGCAATACATCCTCGTTCTGCAATCAATTTAATAAAGATAATATTGATCACGTCATCGATGATTTGTGAAATGTGTGGGAAAGAAGTTCCCATAGCAAAACCGATGCTGGTGGAAGGTACAAAACTGAACCTTTGTTCCAATTGTGTCAAATTCGGGGACGAGTACAAAGGGTCCGACCCCCGATCGAATTCGCCGGTCCCAAAATCTGTGATAGAAGAGAGGCTCCAAAGAAGAGAAAGGAGAATGCAGACCAGGGACGTATACTCCGTCACGACCAGAGAACTTGTGGAGGATTACGGCAAAGTAATACGTGATGCAAGGGAATCAAAAAAGATGGATCTTGACGAGTTTGCCAAGTCCATACTCGAGAAAAGAGGGATACTGGCAAGAATCGAGGCGAACGACCTGGTTCCGGATGATAAATTGATCGTCAAGCTGGAGAAAAGCCTGAACATACATCTGAGAGAAGAAGTGCAGTCCGGAGGCCAGGTCGGAGTGGGCGGCAAGAAGTCCGAGAGTATGACTCTCAGTAACTTCATCCGAAAGGAATGATTATCTGCCGAGGACGGACGAGCGGACATCGGCTACAAAAGGAGTGATATCTGCTCCTTTTTCTTTCAGTACTATAACTGCTGCCGCTTCCGTATCGATGTTCATTCTTTTGCATATCCTGTTGCATTCGGATATGAATGCCCCCTTTTCCATCCTCAGCTCTGTGGCCTCCTGTATAAGTCTCGGAAGGACTCCGTCCGGTTTATTACCATCTCTTGCTGCGACAGACAGCAGCGGAGCAGGTTTTCTGATGTCTGCGATAAGAGCATCCGACGGCCTGTATGCGACCGGAACATCCATTGCTGTTATGTTGATCATCGGCCGGAGATATTCTCCGGTCTTCGACAGCAGACCGGTCGCCACAAAAGACTCCATGAGCAGGTTCGCATCCCTGACCTGCATCCATCTCAGGTCCAGAGACACATACATGACAAACTCCTTCGCCGTGAAGACATCTTTGCCCTTGTTCAGGAACAGAGCGGCCAGGCAGACCTTCAATTCATCGGACATGCCGAGCCGATCGCCGACATCGTAAAAGTATATTGCTGCTGTGTGCACCTCTGTGTTTTTATATCAGCATGGAGAAACGGTGGATAGGTGGCTCCGTACGAAAGATTTATAATAGGCACCATAATACCATGCCATCCTATATGGTGGACCAAATGATGTACACTAGGTTTGAGAAGGCAAGGATCGTGGGTGCGAGGGCACTCCAGATCTCATACGGTGCTCCGGTTCTTATAGATTACCCGGAAGACATGCTGGATCCCATAGACATCTCCATGCTTGAGTATGAACACGATATCATACCGATCACAGTGGTCAGGAATTAACGAGGAATCAGAATGAGCGAAGAGGAGAGCGTAACCGCGAACAACGATCTGCTGGTCGCTGAGGACCTGTACCTTACATCCGGTGTGCACATAGGTACTCAGCAGAAAAGCGCGGACATGAAGGATTTTATATACAAGGTCAGGCAGGACGGTTTGTACGTCCTGAATGTCAAGAAGACCGACGACAGGATAAAAGCGACGGCGAGCTTCCTTGCGAAATACGACCCTAAAATGATTCTTGTGGTTTCTGCCAGACAATATGGCCAAAGACCGGCAAGAGAATTCTCCAAAGCTATAGGCGCGCCCGCATTCGCGGGGCGCTTCGTTCCGGGTACGCTCACGAACCCCTCCAACGCAGGGTTCGTAGAACCAGAGGTCCTGATGGTGACAGACCCTGCCGCCGACAAACAGGCACTCAATGAGGCTCTGAACCTTGGAATACCGATTATTGCACTTTGTGATGCAAACAACGAGACCAGAAATGTTGATCTGGTAATCCCCACCAACAACAAAGGTCGAAGGGCCCTTGCCTGCGTATACTGGGTCCTCACGAGAGAGGTTCTCCTTGCGAGGGGCGACCTCAAAGACCCCGCAGATTTCCGTATGGAGATTGAGGACTTCGAAGCCAGGCTCTGATGCCCGGGGCAACTATTTACCCTTTTATTCATATTTTGTATTATGAGGTACCCTATCGCGGCCGGACATTTCTATCCCGCAGAGAAGAATGATCTGCATGCAGCCATAAAGGGATGCTTTCTTCACAGACTCGGACCCGGCCTTCCCGAATGCATGGGGGATGAGAGAACCATATCCGGAATAATCGCCCCTCACGCAGGTTATGCTGCATCCGGTATGAACGCCGCACATGCATACAGGAAAATAGCAGAGGATGGGCTGCCGGAAGCGTATATAATCATCGGACCGGACCATCGCGGGATTCCTTACAGGGCTGTGATGTGCATAGACGATTTTCTTACACCGCTTGGACCGTGCGGAATACACGAGGACATAGCATCGGAACTTATGGAAACGATACCAAACGACTGCGAAGCTCACCGATTCGAACATTCGATTGAGGTTCAGATACCGTTCATACAGTTCATTGACAAAGACCCAAAAATAGTACCGATAATCATGAGGGATCAAAGTATGGAAGCTGCCGAGAATTTGGCAACAGCAGTGAAAAAAGTATGCAGAAGCAGAGACGTCGTGATAATTGCATCAAGCGACATGTCCCATTATGTTCCGAAAGGGGATGCGGAAAGAATGAATGGGATGGTTTTGGAGAGGATAAAGGAGAAAGATATCACCGGAATGTATTCTGCTGTGCGCAAATATGGAATATCGGTCTGCGGATACGGCCCCATGGCCGCCGCGATGCTCGGATCGGGAGCATCCAGAATAGAGATATTGAAATATTCGGACTCCTGGGACTCGCTGGGATACGGACTTGATTCGGTTGTGGGTTACGGTTCCGCTGCGATGTATAGATAAAGCACCCTCCCCCCTCTTGGGAGGGGGTTCCGGGCGGAAGCCCGGGTAATTTAAATGCGTTTCAGATATCTCAGATTCGGTTCGTATACCAGTCCTTTATCCATGAGCGCATTAGATATCTCTTCCAGTTCCATGCTGGATATACCATCGGACTCGGCCCTTCTCTCAAGTTCGTCCCTCGGGGCTCCTTTGCCGTCGGTGTCCAATTCCTCGAGCAGAGCGAGAATTATATCTTCTATCTCCGCATTGTTGCTGCCGGAGGATCCGAACTCGATATCTATCTCATCCGGCATGTCGGACATGTCCTCCGGGAGGCCCAAGTCAATATTTTTATCGGGGAGTATGGTTCTCAGTGCGGTCTGTACGGATTTAAGATATGTTGTTGAGTCAGGACGTCCGTAACGGTCAAGTGCTGTCACTATGCCCTTCGCATCTCTCTCATTAAATCCTCTGCCGATAAGGGCTTTCTCCGAAATGTCCTCGGCAGATGTTGCCTTCTTCATCATTATGAGTCTGTCCCAAGTGGATCTGGCGGCATCAAGTATCCACTGTGTTCTGGTCTCCTCATTTATCTTTACTATGCGTTCGGGTCTTATCGATACGAATACCCTCTCATCATCCGTCGTGTATGTTCTGACCTTCCCGACAACTGCAACGAATGCGGGGGTATCGATATCGGCAATCGCTGCGGCAGCTTCCGGTTGGTACCTTCCGACATTTATAAAGAAATTACCTGTGGCGAGGTCCTGTATTCTGCCCCTCCACATGGGTTCGTCATCAGATCCCACGTTCTCTTTCTCCGTAAGAACTCCTGCAATAAGAACCCGATTCACCATCGCACCGAGTTTCGTGACCACGTACGAAGGCGACTTCTCGTCGACTCCTTTGATCTCGTATGTTGCGGAGTTCAGTTCCGAAGAGAAGAGTCTCCATGCGGTCTCTCTTGCATTCATAGTGCCGCCTCCACTTCATTGTACAGTCTCTCGGCTTCCGCCAGGATATTTATGCTCTCTGTCACGGCCTCGCTGACTATCATCATCGGCCCGAAGTCATCGTTCAGGACATTTCCGGTGACCGTCATCCTTTTCATGATCATCAGTTCTGTGATCTCTCTTGCCACAATCTCGGAGTCTCCTCTTGCTTTGGCCAATCTTTCTGCGGCCTCAAGGGTGACTCCTGTGAGTTTTTCCGTGTCTTTGCGATTTAATATCGCACTTATCGCGCCAGTACCGTCATCAAGTATCAGTTTCATCCTGAGATCAGCGACAGGCTCGACCTTTCCGTGTGCGGTACACTCGCCGCTGAGGACGGATCTGTTACATTCCGGACATCTCCATATCAGGCCGCTCCCTGCCCTCATATCCACCACGGTCCCGGTGACCGAAAGATCCAAACCTCCGCCTGCCAGTATTATCTCGGCGACGGTTCTTTTGGAAGAGGTAAGCTCTATTTCTCCGAATGAATCGTCAACTCTGCTGACATCGCACTTGTCGCCCAGATTCAGTTGGGGGATCCCCCTCCACGCTCTGATGTAACCGTTCTTCACGCAGATCGACTCCCCGTCTTTCAGATCATAGTTGTTCCAGGCAGAGAATTGTATCTTGCCTGTGTCATCCGCTATTATTCCGGAGTACACAACCTTGGGTTCGCCTTTAACCGTGATGTTTCTCTCTTCGACGGACATTATACGGCCTGTGACCGTAACGTTGCCCGATCCCTCTGTGATATCTCCTATCTTTGTGTCGGCGGAATCGGCGATTATAGTGCGTTCGGGTACATCGACGCGGACTCCTTCGGCCTTCTCCGCTTTGCCGCGCGAACCAAGATTTATCTGCACCCGATCATTCCAGAGTTTTGTGTATGCATTTTTGAAAAGATACACCGCACCCTTTTCCAAATCCACATTCTCTCCTTCCCAAATCGTAAAGGGCGCAGTCCCGGTCTCATCCCCCAGAATCCCGGAAACTATTGTTTTGGGATTCCCCCTGACGGTTATCTGTTTCCTGTCGACATATATTGCCTTCGCCGTTATGTCGACATTCATTTCCGTGCCCTTGAGTTCCTCTATCTTCTTGGAGAGTGTGTCGGCGGTCATGAAAGAGGAGAGGCCGTCAGCTCCGTATTTCCTTTTGATTCCCCTCTTGGCCGCCTCCGCCGTGACACGGTATTCATTAAGGTACACATTCAGCTCCTTCATGAGCTGTTCGTCGCTGATCTTTCCGTCAAGTTCTTTCTTCAGTTCTTCAAAGTGGAGATGCATTTCTTCATCATTCATTCAATCGACCTCTTCGTTTTTCCACGAGGTAATTTCAGTACCCTTTGCAAGGTATAAAACACATTAGTAGGGGTGTCCGAATATTCTGAATTCCATCTGTTTCCAAGAGGCGGACTGTCACGGCCATCTGTGCAACCCCATATTTAGGGATAACTAAATTATATCGTTAGAGTTCTATTGGACAGCATGGGAATGAAAGGAATACTGTTAGTCGGACACGGCTCCCGGTCCGGGTCCAACGAGCCGGCGGTCAAGATGCATGCAGATTATCTCCGGGACAGAGGCTACAAGAATGTATATTACTCATTCAAAGGTTACTCCGAACCGTACGTACAGAATGTTATCGAAGATATGGCGGCGGCCGGTATCGACGAGGTTATCGTGGTTCCTCTGTTCATCGCCCGAGGTCATTATGCGAATGATATCGTGCCCAGGAGAGTAGGTCTCGGGAAAGGTGAAACAGAAGGCACAGTCTCCATCGGCGGCAGAGACGTACACATCAAAATCACGGATGTCTTCGGATATCACCCGATGCTTTCGGACATCATTGTAAAGATGATTGAAGAATCCGAAGATTCTGAAATGAAAAACGGGGCACTTTTGATAGGACACGGATCAAAAGGAGAAGAAAACAAAAAGATGATCATGTGCAATGCAGAAAGGGTCGGGAGGGCCGGAAAAAGAATATACATAGCGTTCAACGAATTCAACGACCCCACAATCGAGGATGCCCTTACTGCCATGGGAAGAGACGGAATAGAGCACATCTCAGCGATACCTCTCTTCGTGTCATCCGGAGAACATACTGCCAAGGACCTTCCCGAAAAACTCTGTCTGAATGAAGACGGCAGAACCGGGACCGTTGAAGCCGCCGGGAGAATAATGTCTGTGTCTTATTCGGCTCCGATCGGAATGAGACCCGAAGTGGGAAGCATAATCGAATCTATGGTCATGGCCCGCATCTGACGGTCAGTATTTTCCTTTCTTTATGATGTGGCAGTCTATCAGGAAGAACAGTATGAAGTATGCGGCTACCACAGCAAGAGATACCCATGGGAAACTCCAGTCCAGAGCTGTTGCTCTCATCATCTCGGACGAATGAGTCAGCGGCAGGACCCAAAGCACGGCGGCAGCGGGTTCCGGAAGCGAATCCACAGAGAACAGAGTGCCGCACATAAACGTCATAGGCAGAATTATCAGATTAGATATCATGTTAAGCGACGGAGTGGACTTCGCAAGCAACCCGGCCATAACGCCCATCATCGCAAACGTGAGACATGAGAATACTGCACAGACTATCAGCTGCGGAGACAGGTGGATATCCTTTGTCAGCAGAAGTCCGAGAACGAGCATGATCACAGCACCCATAAGGCCTCTGACCATGCCTATGACCGATTTTCCGAGAACAATCGAACTTATGTGCATCGGACAGAGTACGAGTTCGTCGAAACTTGAATGGAACAGCCTCTGAATAAGAATCTTCTGGGATGTCGAGGCAAATCCTGCTGTCATGGAGGTTATTGCCATTATGCCCGGTATAACATATGCGATATAGTCAACACCTTCCTCTGACGATCCGACTCTCATACCGTATCCGAAAGCCACAAGATACAGCAGAGGGGCGATCATGCTTGACACAATCACGTTGAATATGTTCCTTCTCATGAAACAAAGATCGCCGTATGCGACCCTTACAGTCTCATCGAGTACCCTGTACATCAGAGTTTCCTCCCCGTGAACTCAAGGAAGACATCTTCGAGATTTGTCCGTCTGATGGATACATTCGAATCCTCGGGGAGGCTCTGCATATAGCTCTTAGCTTCCGTCCTGTTGCCGAAATAGCGGTTATCGCTGGTCCCGTCGTCATTCAGCCGTTCCACAGCCGCCGTACCTATCCTGCTTCTGAGTTCGTCGCTGCTGCCGATGGCTATGATCCGGCCTTTGTTTATTACGCCGATCCTGTCACAGAGTGCCTCTGCTTCCGATATGTAATGGGTTGTGAGGAATATCGTGGTGCCGTTTCTGTTCAGTTTCCTGATCAGTACCCACAGCGCATTTCTGGATTGGGTATCGAGTCCGGTGGTGGGTTCGTCCATAAAAAGTATCGGAGGGTCATGCACTATCGAGCAGACGATCGCCACCCTCTTCTTCCATCCCCCCGACAGTTTCTCGACCGGAGTGTCCAGCCGGTCCCCGAGATTCATTATCTCAGAAAGTTCTTGGACCCTGTTCCCGATCGCAGGACGCGGCATGTTCTGCATAAGAGCATGATGGATTATGTTCTCTCTGACCGAGATGTCCTTATCCAGGCTGTTGTGCTGCTGGATGACGCCGATGTTTCTCCTCGCATCCCTATATTCCCCGACCGAGTCATACCCTGCGATCGTAATTCTGCCGGATGCGGGCATCGTCATGGTTGTAAGCATTTTTATCGTTGTAGTCTTGCCGGCACCATTCGGCCCGAGGAAACCAAAAATTTCTCCCTTCATGACGGAGATCGACAGATCATCAACAGCTGTGAGATCGCCATATTTCTTTGTCAGATTCTCGGCAATTATTATCGGATCTGTCGGATTCAATGCGTTCCCGCCCCTTCGGTAATACTTACCCCTAAATTAATATACTATTTAGGCTTTCCTAAAACATTATTGCAGAAGGAGAAAATGGAAAATGAAGAAAATTATTGCTGTTTTTGCAGCGATCGTTGTGGTTATTGCGGCAGCGGCCGCGGTAATTGTGCTGAATTCCGGCTCGGAAAATGAGAAGGGAGGGCTGTATGCACTCAATGCCCAGGTCATATCCGTAGATATGGGCGGCATATCTGCCACCCCAAAAATGGTTGAATCGATCGAAGACCTGTACGGACAGGTGTACGGGGACTACGTCCGAACCGGATTTACCATAAACGACGCAAAGTCTGATACGGAATTCTGGAACAAGTACTGCGATTATGATTCGGTAGTCGCTTCCAATCCGGACGGTTCATATACAGTCAGGATCGAGATACAGAGCGGGGAACGCGAAATCACGTTGGAAGCAGAGGCCGATGCCATGCTTTCCATGGGTACCATCTACATGACTACCGTCTACTACTACCTGTGCCACAAGTACAGCGAGGAACCTTACTCCGACGGTGCGCTCGGCAACGGCGATCTCAAAGAAGAGTTCCAGAGAGTCATCGCCGGAGGGACCAGCCTGACATATGTCGGCAATCAGACGGAACTCGGCGGCTACTTTGATGCCGATCAGTACCTCGATGCAGGCCAGAACACAATAGGGAACTATGATCTCGAGAAAATGGGACAGCATGTGAAAGACCTTGCGGATATGGGCAGGAGTGTTATTCTGGTGGGGTCCGGTAAATCGGTTTCGGATTCGTCATATGCGACCATCAGAAACGTTGTTCTTACCCAGGGCGGAGAGGAAGCGGTCCTCGTGACTGCTACAGACATAAAGGACGCATTCGCCAACATAGAGTGTCTTGGGTACATACTCGGATACGGAGAGTACGCGAATGCTCTGATAGAAGATCTGCAAGTGAGACTGTACACAGTGTACTATTCGATACAGCAGCGCAATCAGAATACGGAAGGCCACAGTGTGTACTGGGAAGATTACAGCGGTTCGTCTATACGGGCCACAGGAATGTCGGCGAACATTATGAATTTCATGGGATGGGACACATCGCTCCTGACTAACAGCGAGATCGATACGGAAGCACTCCTCCAGGAGAAACCTGATATAATCGTATTCTACACCAACGATACAAGGCCGATGGATACAAAAATGAGAGTGTAAAGGGGGGTCCGTCCCCTATTTTTATTTTCGGTGGGTGCTGATGGCCGAACATAATTCTCTGGATGAACTCAGGGCGTATCATTTTTCGAGAAAGAAAAGATCTGCCGCCATCATAGCAATTACGGCGGCAGCTCTGTTCGCAACCTTCACGGCAACCCTCATGGTTGGCAACTACACCATACCGTGGAACGAGGTTTTCGCCGTACTTTTCGGCGGAGGAAGTCCTGCAGACAGACAGATCGTGATGGATATACGCCTTCCGAGACTGCTTTGCTGCTGCCTCGTCGGTGCCGCTCTTTCCCTGTCGGGTCTGGCGATGCAGAGTCTTTTTAAAAATCCGATGGCTTCGCCTTCTATCCTCGGAATATCGTCGGGGGCCGCATTCGGAGCATCGCTTGCGATATCATTCGGAGCGGGGGCGGCTGTAATGGGGACGTACAGTGTACCATTCATGGCATTCGCATTTTGTTTCGTTACGATGGGTATAGTATATCTTATCGCAAGAACGAAGTACGGGGTCGCAACAGTCACGCTTCTCCTGGCGGGAGTGGCAGTCGGAGCATTCTTTAACGGTCTGGTGTCCCTGATGCAGTACATCGCGGACGAAGACACGCTGGCTGCGATAGTATACTGGACAATGGGAAGTTTCAACAAGTGCGTATGGGACTCGTTCTACCTTGCGGCAGTCCCGATATTACTCGGGATCGCAGTTATCCTGTTCAGATCAAGGGAACTAAATCTGATATCCGCAGGAGAAGAACAGGCTGCCAACATGGGCGTCAATGTGAAACGGACAAGAATTCTGATCATACTCGGAACATCGCTTTGCGTCGGAGGGTCCGTTGCGATATCCGGTACGATCGGATTCGTAGGTCTGATAGTGCCGCATATATTCAGGATGCTCGTCGGACCCAGCCACAAGCTGTTGATACCGCTCTGCGTATTCGGCGGGGCAGCGTTCATGATGGGAATAGATACAATATCTAAAGCGGCATTCTCCGTATCGGTGCCGGTCGGCATACTGACATCGCTGCTCGGAGCACCGTTTTTCGTATACGTTATGAAAACAAAGAAAAAGGAGATGTGGGAGTGACATCATGAAAGTAGACATAAACGGCGTGAAGTTCTCCTATGCATCGAACGATGTCCTGAAAGGGATCACATTCGGAGCGGAGGCAGGGGAGATCCTGGGAATACTGGGTCAGAACGGGTGCGGCAAGACCACACTCCTGAAGTGCATGAACACCACTCTTTCACCGAGCGGCGGATGCGTTATGGTGGACGACAGTTGCGTACAGGAAATGTCCAAGAAGGATATCGCCAAAAAAATGGCGTTCGTCACACAGACGACCGGCGTAACATTTCCCTTCTCAGTCTACGAGACAGTCATGATGGGAAGATATTCGAGGATCGATACGCTCGGACATGAGACGGACAGAGACATCAGAGCTGTTTACGAAGCCATGAGCGAGACCGAGATAATCGGGTTTGCGGACAGATACATAGACGAACTCAGCGGAGGGGAGAGGCGCAGAGTCATGATAGCAAGGGCACTGGCCCAGGAACCGGAGATACTGCTGCTTGACGAACCCACCCTGCATCTGGACATAAACCACCAGTTTGATCTGATGGAACTAATCCGAAGTCTGGCCGCAACGAGGAATATGCTGATAGTCCTGGTCACCCACGACATAATACTGGCGGCGAGATACTGCGACAGAGTGATAATAATGTCCGGAGGTGAGATAGCAGCTGCCGGTACCGTGCGCGAAACCATAAACCGCGAAAATCTGAAAAGGATCTTCAAGGTCGAAGCCGACGTGAATGAAGATGACAGATTCGGCCTCAGCGTGACTATCGTAGGCAGGGCCGGAAACAGCGGGACCGCATACCTGTCAGGAGAAAAAACAACGGCTGTACCTGAGGTGTCGGTAAGAAAACACATTCAAAAAGGACTACGGCACCCGTCGGACAGACATGATAACAAAATTTAAAAGCGCAAATGCAATAAGAGTATATGGTTCCCAAGAAGAAAATCGATGACATCCTGGACGGATACGACATCAACGGCATAACCATCGCGACGCTGTGCTCCCACTCGTCACTTCAGATTTTTCACGGAGCACGCAAGATGGGTTTCAAGACCTTGGGACTCACGGTAAAAGACAACACTCGTTACTACGACGCGTTTCCTCTTGCAAAGCCGGACGAAATCATAAAGTACGCTGACTTCGACGAGATGGAAGAGAGAGGGGACGAACTTCTTGACAGGAACACAGTTATCATTCCCCACGGTTCGTTTGTGGAGTATATGGGCGTATCCAAGTTCGATGAGTATGAGATACCCTCATACGGAAACCGGGCCGTCCTCCAATGGGAATCCAACAGAGAAAAACAGAGAAGCTGGCTCACATCGGCCGGAGTGCCGATGCCCCGACTGATCAGCGATGCAAGGGAGATCAGCGAGGCAGTCATGGTCAAATACCACGGAGCCAAAGGAGGACGCGGGTTCTTCATAGCCAAAGATTACCCGGACTTCAAAATGTCCATAGATAACTCCCAGCCGTATACGATACAGGAGTACTGCATGGGTACAAGGTACTACTTGCACTTCTTCTACGACCCCATAAAAGAGAGCGGATACAGGTGCAAACAGGGAGGATCGCTGGAACTCCTCTCCATAGACCGCAGGGACGAGAGCAATATAGACGAAATGTACAAGCTCGGGTCTATAGAAGACGCCAAGAGACGCGGTATGTATCCGTCATTCGTGGTCACGGGCAACATGCCTGTGGTCATAAGGGAATCGCTCCTCCCCAAAGCGTTCGAAATGGGAGAAAACGTTGTGAACCGTGCATACGAGCTGTTCGGCGGACTTTGGGGTCCGTTCTGTCTGGAGACTGTGGTCACCGACAAACTGGATTTCAAGGTCTTTGAGATATCCACAAGGATAGTTGCCGGTACCAACCCATTCATATCGGGATCACCTTATGCCGATCTGATATACCCCGGACTCAGCACCGGCGGAAGAATGGCCATGGAGATAAAAGATGCGGTCAGGTCCGGGGACATAAAGGCTCTGATGAGCTGAAAAAAGTAATGAAAGAATAATATACTAAAGTTTCGGTGAGGTCGCACGATGGTGTCAAAAAGGCTCAGGGAGATCCCGGCATCCGGGACCGTTTCGATATCCGACTTGGTCAGTCATCTCAGGGCACAGGGTGCGGACCTAATATCATTCTCTATGGGAGAGCCGGATTTCGTTACACCGGACAACATAAGGGATGCATGCAAAGAGTCCCTTGATGCCGGTTTCACGCACTACACGCCTTCGGCGGGTATACCGGAACTGAGGAAGGCCGTGGCGTCTATGGCATTCTCCAACAACAAAATACACTGTACGGCGCAGAATGTGCTCATAACTCCGTGCAAACATGCCATCTTCATGACCGCTTTGGCATATTTGGACCCCGGAGACGAGGTGATACTTCCGGACCCGAGCTGGGTATCTTATGAGGCATGCATAAAGCTCGCCGGGGCCAAACCCCGGTACGTACCTACGAAATTCGACGAAAATTTCATCATAGATCCGGGACGCATATCCGAGGCAATAACGCCAAAGACAAAAATGATCCTGCTCAACTCGCCGTCTAATCCGACAGGCAGCGTCATGCCTTACAAAACGGTAAAGGACATAGCCAAGATCGCAATCGAGAACAACCTGATGGTCCTCTCGGACGAAATATACGAGAGCATAATCTACAACGGTAAACACTTCTCGATTGCGGCGATGCCAGACATGTTCGACAGAACAATAACCATCTCCGGACTCTCTAAAACATATGCAATGACGGGATGGAGAATCGGCTGGGCGATAGCATCCGAGAGCAACATAAAAGAAATAAACAAACTCCAGACTCATTCCATCTCGTGCTGCGTATCTTTCACGCAGCCCGCCGCAGTGGAGGCGATAACGGGACCGCAGAAAGAGAAAGAGGCTATGGTCAGGGAATTCAGAAAGCGCCGCAACCTGGCCGTGGACCTGATCAGAGAAATCAAGGGTCTGGACGTGAATGTCCCGAAGGGTGCGTTCTATCTCTTCCCCAGATACGATTCGAAGGTTAAATCCGATATTCTCTGCACCAAGATGCTGGAAGAGGCACATGTCGCAGTCACCCCAGGATCGGCATTCGGACCGAGCGGAGAGGGATTCTTCAGAATCTCCTATGCCACAAGCGAGGATCAGATACAGGAAGGATTTTCAAGGATCAAGAAGTTCATGCTGAGCCTCTGACCGCGCGCATACGTCAAAATAAATACAGGTTAACAGATAGCGGGGTCATTATATCCCGAGGTATCATATTGAACAGGAAACTTTTCACGGTGGGGCCGGTCAATGTGGAGGAAGAGGTTATCCGGTCAATGATCAGGCCGATGATCACACACAGGTCAAAGGAATACAAGGCATTGCACCGTGCTATAATCGAGAAGACTAAAAAGGCACTGAATACCGACCAGGACATATTTCTGGTAAGCGGTTCCGCATCCGTTCTCCTGGAAGGCATGATCAGAAACGGAGTATCATCGAAGACTCTCGGACTTACAAACGGCTCGTTCGGCGACAGGTCGATCGAAATCGCCGAACTTAACGGAAAAACAGTAGATAAGGTGAAGGTCGAATGGGGGAAGGCTATCCGTCCGGAGCACATAAGGGAACGGGTAAGACATGACACCGAGGCCGTTCACTGGGTCAGCAATGAGTCATCAACCGGTGTATTCAGCAATTCTGACGAAATCGCGGACGAGGTCAGGTCACAGAATCCTGACTCCCTGATCTTCGTTGATGCCGTGACATCCGCATTCGCTATGGATCTGAATCTGAGGAAGCTTGATGCGGATGCGGTGGTCTTCGGTACACAGAAGGCCCTGGCACTTCCTCCGGGACTTGCCATGATGGCCGTATCGGAGAGGCTTCTGAAAAAGGCCGAGTCCGTACCCAACAGAGGATTTTACACGGACCTCCTGAAAATAAAGAAACAGAGCGACGAGAGCTACGCCCTCACGACGCCCCCCGTCTCTCTGATGTATGCGCTGGACTTCCAGCTTGACCGAATCCTCTCCGAGGGTATGGCGGCAAGATACAGGAGACACAGCGAGATGGCGGATATCGTCGAAAATTGGGCGGGCAGCAGACTGAACGGAACTTTTCCCGAGAAGGGATTCCGTTCCAACACAATAAGCGTCCTGAACCGCGGGAGCCTGGATTTCGGCGAATTCCATTCGTCTCTGAAATCAAAGGGATACGAAATATCCAACGGCTACGGAGATGTCAAAGACAGGACTTTCAGGATAGGGCATATGGGAGATACCACGCCCGCCGGCGTGAAGGAACTGCTCTCAGCCATGGATGAGATACTGGAGGAAAAAGCATGACCACAAGAATACTGGTTTCGGACTCCCTCGACGAAGAGGGCCTGAACATACTGAAGGGATCGGGCTTCCCGGTGGACGAGAGGACTGATCTGACAGAGGATCAGCTCTGCGGGATAATAGGGGATTATGACTGCCTGATAATAAGATCCGGCACAAAGGTCACCAGGAAAGTAATAGATGCCGGAAAGAGGCTGAAAGTCATAGGAAGAGCGGGAGTGGGGGTCGACAATGTAGACATACCGTACGCCACGGAAAGAGGCATACTTATAATGAACACCCCTGCGGCCAATATCATATCCGCTGCGGAGCACTCGTGTGCGATGCTTCTGACACTCGCAAGGAATATACCTTTTGCACATGACTCTGTGCACAGGGGCGAATGGAAGAGATCGAAGTACACAGGTGTCGAACTCAACGGAAAAGTGCTGGGCATTGTCGGTGTCGGGCGCGTGGGAGGGGAGGTTGCGAAGAGGATGAAAGCCTTCAACATGACACTGATCGGCTATGATCCATTCCTGCCGAAAGATGTGGCAGACGAGATAGGAGTCAGACTCACGACTTTCGAGGAGGTGATCTCAACGGCCGATTTCATGACCATCCATACGCCTCTGTTGCCTGAGACCGTGAACATGATAAGCCTTCCGCAGTTCAGGATGATGAAGCCCAACGTAAGGATTGCAAATGTGGCGAGGGGCGGCATAGTAAACGAAGACGATCTTTACACTGCACTCAAGGAGAAAGTGATCGCAGGCGCAGCCTTCGACGTATGGTGCAACGAACCCCTTTCGGGGAATGAAATCAAACTTTTGGAACTCGACAATCTTGTGACTACTCCCCATCTGGGAGCGAGTACTGTCGAGGCGCAGGAGAGAGTGGCGATCGAGGTGGCTACAGCGGCCGTGAAATATCTTAAAGACGGAGAAATAACCAATGCCATAAACGCACCGCGCGGCAGGATGGACCCGGAGACCGAGACATACATGCCGCTGGCCGAACGCATGGGAGTGCTGGCCCATCAGATAGCCGGGAATAACCCCATTGAGGAGTTGGATATTACCTACTGCGGAGAACTCGCGGGCAGACAGACCAAAATGCTGACTGTATCCGCCGTGATCGGAATACTGAAGAACATCATCGGCAAGGACAATGCGAATATAATCAACGCACTGCCTGTAGCCAAGCAGAAGGGAATATCGATCAAAGAGTCTTTCACCGAAAAGTCGGCAGACTATGCAAATATGATCGAACTGGGCATCGTGTCCAAGGGTAAGAATTTCGTCATAAGAGGAACGGTATTCGGTGACCAGCCCCGACTCGTGGGATATGGCAAATATACGTTTGATGCGCCCATGAGCGGAGACATAGTTATGGTATCGTACAGAGACTCTCCGGGCATAATCGGGGCGGTGGGTTCGGTATTCGGCACCAATAACATCAACATCGCACAGATGTCCGTGGGAAGATCGGGTTCGGATGCGCTCATGGTGATAACGGTTGACCAAAATGTCCCGTCAGACGTCCTCGGCAAGATAGCAAAGGCCGCCGGCACGGATGATGTCAAATTCGCGGACCTCGTTGACAACTGAGGCATACATATGGACCACACTGTAACTGTAGAGGATCTGACGCTTGCAATAAGAGACAGCATCGACAACAGCATGGGAATGGAAGAGGAGCAAGCCTGCATACTGGCCAGGCATGTTCTCAATTTTTTCGGATATTCCGACAGAATAATCGATAATATTCTGGAGCCGGAGGACAGGGACGCGTTCTACATGCTTGAGGATGCGGGACTGCTCACAACAGAAAGAGAAGAAACCACTCTGTATGACGGGAGGGAGTGGAGAATACACTATTGGCTCTTCAGAAAGGACAGGATAAGGGGGCTGTTGGAGGCAGTCCCCGCCGGAGCACCGGAGGAAACCGTCGACGAGTCCGCGGTCTACGGAGAGCTTCCGGATGATATCTGGCACAGAAAGGAATAATGAACGGGAATCCGGACGACATTTTCCCCTACGAATACAAAGGGAGTCAGAAGGCAACGGTCAATCTGATTGAGGGGACAGTCAGGAACGGAGGTTCGGCTGTAATAGAGTCTGGCACCGGCACCGGTAAAACGGTCGTATCCATGACGGGTACACTCCGGGCAGTCGCCGGAACCGGACAAAAGATAATTTATCTGACAAGGACAAAATCCCAGCAGAGACAGATAATACACGAAGCCAACGAGATCTCCCGGAAACTGCCGATCGTCTGCATCGGTGTTCAGGGAAGAAGTATCCGCACATGCCCGATGATGTCCAAAGATCCGGAGAACGAAACAGGAACATCCGAAGAACTGTCAAGGCTGTGTTCGGAGTACAAAAAAGATGACGGGACCGGCAGACCGTGCAGATACTACGAGAATATCGGAAAAACCGATATGCAGAAGCTACTGACGTTCGTAGGAGTCAGCCATCCGAAGCCGGAAGAATTGGCCGAATACTGTCTCAGAAAAGATCTTTGTCCATACGAGACGGTCAAGCACCTGGTCAGGTACGCGGACATCATCACCGCACCTTACTCTTTCATTTTCATGCCTCACATAAGGGAGAGATTTCTGGAATGGGCAGGGGTGCCGCTGTCTGATACAGTGATAATAGTGGACGAAGCCCACAACCTTCCGGATTATCTGAGGGAATTGATGACATCCGAGTGCAGCGCAAAGATGCTGACACTTGCCGAAAAGGAAGCTGCCGAATGGAATGACCCGGATGTTCACGGCGGTCTGCGTGTGACGGATATCACGGCTGTCCTGAAGGAATGCCTCGGCGAGGCACTTTCACAGTACCTCACGGGAGACGACGGAATGATTCCATACACCTTCCTGCAGGATGAGATGATGGACAGACTGGGTATGTCATCCCATTCTCTGGGCATGATTTACAAAGGCTTGATTGATTACGGGGAATTAATTGTCGAGACCAAGAAAACAAGAAGAAAACTGCCAAGATCATACATTTTATCGCTGGGAAGATTTCTGTCGGCCTGGAGCACATCCGACGAGGAGATTTGTGTTTTTCTTATAGCAGGCGGGGAGAATCCCAAATTTCAGGCATACTGTCTCGACCCGAAAGCGGCCGCCGAACCGCTCAGACAATGCCGGTCATCCGTGCATATATCCGGTACACTGTCTCCTCTTTCGGACTATACGGAGGAGATCGGACTTTTCGATGCTGTCGAAATGACATTCCCATCCCCGTTCCCTCCCGAAAATCTAATGACAGTCTACGTTGACGACGTGTCCACGAAATACGACGAATTCAGCAACATACCGGAGATATATCTGAAGATGAGAGAACACATATTATCCTTGGTCGGTTCCGTGAACAGAAACACCGCCGTGTTCTTCCCATCGTACGCCGTAATGGACCGATTTCTCGCGGACGGGATTCGGGATGATATAAAGAGGGGCCTTTTCACTGAATACAGGGGAATGACGCAGCCTGAACTGATGGATGAGGTATCGCGTTTCAGACTCTCGGAGGGTAGCGTTCTGTTTGCGGTCACCGGGGGAAGGATAAGCGAAGGTCTTGATTTCCCGGATAAAGATATGGAGATGGCTGTACTCGTAGGCATACCGTATCCGAAACCGACAGCCCGACAGGAGGCATTGCGCAGATACTACGACATGAGATTCGGAAACGGCTGGGAACATTCCTCGAAAATACCCGCAACGAGAAAGATGAGACAGGCAATAGGCAGACTGATACGATCCGAAGCAGACCGGGGAGTGGCTGTAATACTGGACCGCAGGACCCCCAATCTGGAAAGTATAGAGGCTAAACTCAGCACTGACCCGTGCAGGGATGTGGCAGGATTCTTTGCAAATGGGCAAAGATAATAAATATGCCCGCAATCGGGTACTGTATGGAAATAGACGTTGACGGTGACGTCATGAAACTGATAATGTCAGAAGGGCGCGATTATCGGATCTGCACCTCATGCACGGGTCCTGCCTTGGTGCCGACTACAGTCAAAGGACCGAAAGAATCGGACATAAGGATACCCATGGGAACGAACATGCTCTATGTGTCAGCGATACAGGCAAGATATGTCAGAAGAATTACAATAGATATGCTGTATGGCAGAGACGACCTTGACTCCTGCCGCGTATTCTGCTGACATCAGGATATTCTGACAGTATTATTCACGGCATTAGTCACAAGTTCGCTCACGTTCGCAGCCTCGTCGAATCTTTGTCTTTTCTTCGGGTCCGCTTCCGTTATAGGTCTGGAAGGCACTACAAGGCACCCCTTTGACTTGATTATAGAGAGGTCAAACATACCTATCTCTTTCGATATCGCCTCTATCTCTATTTTGTCGAACCCGATCAGAGGCCTCAAAACGGGGATGTTCAGACCGTGACTGACATATCTGATGTTTTTCAGCGTCTGGGAGGCCACCTGTCCCAAGGAGTCCCCCATCACGACCCCGCTGCATCCAAGTTTTTCCGCGAGTCCCTGAGCGGTCCTGAGCATGACTCTTTTGCAGAGCACACACTGATAGTTGGTATCGCACGTTTTGGATATTCTTTCCTGGGATATGCCATGGGGTGCGGAATACAGCGGAACCTCGCCGCCGGTTACGGTTCTGAGCCGTTCGGCGATCTTCTTCACTTTCTCTATCGCCATATCATCGGCGAACGGACGGTTGTCCATATGCAGAATCACAATGTCTGCGCCTGCCTTGTTCATAATATACGCCGCGACGGGGGAATCTATACCCCCCGATATCAAACAGATGAGTTTCATGTGTTATACCTCCCGAACCCTGAATTGCCGCAGAACTCAAGCGACGAATCATCACAGTCCTCATCCTCGCTCATCATGCTGTACATCGCTTGAATGAATTCCTTCAGCCCGGCGACCTCGCTCTTGAGAGCCCTGACCTCCGCTTTAAGTTCGTTTATCTCGTTGGACTTGTTCATATTTTTACATCACCGTAATCATCGGCAAGTTTCCTGGGGAACGATCGCTCGCATTTCGTGCAGTACAGTCCCTTTCCCTTCCTGACGAGTTCCGTTTTGCATGTCCCGCAGAGCGACCTTATGACTCCCAGGCGGTCATCCTTTGTAGTCAGCTGAAGAGACGGGTGTGTCCCGGTAACCCTTGCACGGATGTAGTCTCCCTTTCTCATCTCTTTCGAAACATCATCGGTGTAACCCTGAGATATCTTCGACACATGGATAGTTGCATAAGTTTCGCCACCGATACCTCTTCTCGTACCTTCTTTTGCCACCACGTCTGCGGTCGCCATCGTATTCCTTACGTCGGCCACTACAGCATAGACGATGTCTCCTGTCTTCAGTATGTTCGGGGGGTTGGGGGAGATGACCCTTGCGACGCACTCGTCGTCATCCAGTTCGAGGATACCTATCTGCGAGGCATATACCTTGCCTTCGTTTGCGAATGTCCCATCGGATGCCAGATACTCCTCTTCTCCCGCGACTTCGTCGCCGGGGAATACTTCAATAATATTTGCCATTCACCTTCACCTGATATTGACAACCACAATGTCAACGCTGTGCTTTTCTTTGCTGTGGAATGAGAACGTATGGGGGATGTCATACTTATATATTTTATCACGGACGGCCTCCCGGCCGTATTTTTTTGCGAAATCCTTAACGAAATCGAATGTCTCCGCTATATGGACCGAGTAAATACATTCGGCTGACTCCATCGCCTTGATGAGGAAATCCCGGTCTGCGCAGCGGTTCTGACATCCAAACGGAGGATTCATAATAACTGTATCTGCACCGCCGTGCACATCGCGGATATCTGAAAGAACGAACGATATATCCGCGCCTGCTGAATTGGCATGGCCAGCCGCAAGATCGATCGCCTTTTGGGATGTATCATATCCCTCAACCGATCCGGCACCGAGCATCCACGCACCGAAGGAAAGCATACCCGTCCCGCATCCCAGATCCATTACCTTAAGGCCTCTGATATCGCCGTTTGCATACGCACGGAACAGCATATCTGCGGCGATTACCGCAGGAGTGAGGTACTGTTCGAGCGACGGATCGGGATTCTCGAACTGCGGAACCTTCTCTAACTCGATCTCAAGGTCCTTTTTCTTCATCCTGTCTTGTATGGGTACGTCGGTTAATATCATTGATGCCCGCATAATCTGTGCGGCCCCGATCCGCCAAATGCACCGAGGCGTGGAAAACTATTTAATTACTGTATGGCAGTAATACGGGCGTGATTGTATCAACCAGAGGCCGCTACGCACTCCTCCTCATGCTGGATATTGCAGCTAACGGAACACGGGGGAACATAAAGATCAAGGACATATCCAGGCGCCAGGGGATATCTGTGAAGTACTTGGAACAGATAATCACAATACTGAACAAAGCCGGATACGTCAGGAGCGAAAGGGGGCCGCAGGGAGGATACCGTCTCGCCTCCAAACCCGATGAAATCACTGCCGGAATGATTGTCCGCCTGATGGAGGGGAGCGCATCGCCGGCCCAATACACAGAGGACGGGATGTCTGAAACGCCGTATTCCGCAGTCTGCATAACCACGGTCCTCTGGAAGAGACTGAGCGATTCTGTCAACGAAGTTCTTGACGGCACGACTTTGGCGGATATGCTGAAATGGGTCCCGGGAGACAGGCTCACAGAGGTGCCGGATCTCCCGGAATACTGTATCTGAATCAGCTGTCCATGACGTTCTCTCTCTCCAGATAATCCAGTATCCTCTTTTTCAGGGCATTGAACTCGGAGGAAGAGCGGTCTCTCGGCCGCGCCCATGGTATATTTATTACCTCCCGGATCGCGGTCGGACGCTTGGTCAGTACAACGATCCTGTCCGAAATGTATATGGCCTCGTCCACCGAGTGGGTTATGAATATTATCGTCTGGTCTGTGCTCCCGAGTATGTCTGTGAGCTGAGCCTGCATGATATTGCGGGTCTGTGCGTCCAGTGCCCCAAAGGGTTCGTCCATCAGCACAACGTCCGGCCTCACGACCAATGCCCTTGCTATGGCCACTCTTTGTTTCATTCCCCCGGATAGTTCATATGTCTTGGAATCTGCGAACCTTTCGAGACCCACCAGCCTGATGTAGCTTTCCGCTTTTTCTCTGCGTTCCGCTCTTGGTACACCTGCTATTTCAAGACCCAGTTCAACATTTTTCCTTACAGACCTCCATGGAAGCAGCGCGAAATCCTGAAAGACCATTCCTCTGTCCGCGCCGGGCTGAGTGCAGGGCCTTCCGTTGATCTCAACAGTTCCTCCGTTCGGAGTGATCAGACCCGCTATCAACTTAAGCAGGGTGGTCTTTCCGCAGCCGGAGGGTCCGATGAAGGTCACCAGCTCCCCCTGTCTTATATCCAGAGAGATATCCTCTATGGCTTCTGTTTTCTTACCGTCCCTGCGGTATGTCTTCTCAAGCCTGTCTATCTTTATCTGCGGATCCGCACCTGCGCATCCTGTCTTGTTGTACGAGTATTCAGTGCAGCCTTCTGTCATGCGTCCATCCCCATTTTTTTAGAGATTATTTTGTGCAGGTATCCTGCCACTCCGACGGTTATTATCCCCAATATTCCAACTAATACTATGCCCGCATAGACGTTGGGCCAGTTTCCGACGCTTGCATGGCTGGTTATGAAAGACCCGAGTCCGCCGACGGCAGACGAATATAATTCTGCCGATACGATGCACATCCATCCTATCCCCATACTGATCTTCACACCGTTCATCAGATACGGAATTGACGATGGAATCACCACTTTCACGAAGGTCTGCAGCTTGCTGGCCCCCAATACTTTGGTGGCATCCACCCAATTCGGATCGATTTTTCTCACACCGAATATCACATTGGTCAGTATGGGGAAGAACGCACCCACGAACACCACAAGCATGGACCCCAACACAGATCCGTACAGTATCACAAGCACAGGTGCCCATGCCACAGGCGCTATGGGCCTGAGTACCTCGATCGCGGGACTGGCCAGGTCTCTGAAAAACCTGACGAATCCCAGCAGGAGACCCAGAGGGAATGCAGTGACAAGTGCCATTATAAACCCTCTTGCAAACGTGGAAAAACTTGATTTTATGTATGTCCACATGCTTCTGTGCGTCCACGCATCGCCGTTCCTGAACAGATCTATCAGTGCATGATACGTATCGGCGGGCGTGGGAACGAATGCAACATTGCACTACATAGACCAAAACTGCCAAACTATCAGCAGCAAAGAGAGAGATGCTATCGTAAACAGCGTCAGTCTGACCGCCCTGTGGTATCTGTTCTCCGGATCATATCCGATGCTTGCGAACGTGAACTGTTCATCGTCACCGTTTCCGAGGGAGAAAGCGGATCTCCTCCGTTCCGTGCTGTTTCCCTCTTCTCCTCCTGTTTCTTTATTTTCGGATCCCCTCAGAGACAGTGCCATCGTGCATCGCCCCCCTCGGATCTGCCGCGCCACACGCAGGGGCCATCGCGGCGCATGTATTCTTTATCAGGTCCCTCGTAAATCATATAGGAAAGAAGAACATATTTTAGTATATGAATTGGTTTGACAGAAATATCCCTATAATAATACCGCAGGTGCCGCCCGCATGGCCCGGAACTTAAGCCACAAATAAAAAGACGGGGCTGTATGCCCCTGAAAAATGTTTAATCCTTCACAGTGAACTTATTGTTTATATTGTCTATAAGCACACCCGGCTGACCCGAAACCGCGAAGTCTGCTTCGCCGGCATGGAGCGTTGTTACAACCTGACCGCTTCCGGTCGCACGGATTCCTGCCTCCTGGAAGTCTATTCCGGCCTGCTCAAAGAATGTCTGTGTCTGTCCCGGGAGCAGCGTTGCCGCTATGTGTACGGGAAGCTGGTGTATGTCACCGCTGATCAGCTTGAATTTGACGGTAGCCTCGTCGGTCCATGCGGGAACATTGTCCACTCCGTTGTTTATGATGTTTCTGAGTACAGTGTCATCGACTAAACTGTCGGCATAATCTGCCCAGCTGCTGAATCCAAGGTCGCTGTAGTTATTCGATATTGCTCTTCCGTTGTAGAGGTCTTCCACCTGCTGGACTACGTCTGACTTCAGCGTATCGAGGGGACTGTTCCTCTCTGCATTGGGATTGGCATCATTGTCGGACCATGCATACTCCACATCATTGAACGGAACGATCAGATCTTCTTTGGTGAATGTATCGCCCCCGACAACTCTTCCGATATTCAGCAGTGCCTGGTAGTTCACATCGTTCGGATTGGATTCGCCTGCTGCCTTCGCCGCATTCAGCCAGTTCGTGCCCTGGACAATAGCCCACACAACACGCTCCGCTACTTCCGGGTTCTCCTGGACGAATTTTGCATTGGCTATCGTTACACAGCATGTCTGGTGCGGGAACAGCTCGTTGGTCCTTACCAGCGAAGTATATCTCGAATCAGCCACCACTTTGGAGAAATTGGGCTGCCATGTTATGCCGAGATCTACATTATCATAGGTGTGAGCGAGTATTGCATCCGACGTTCCGGTGCCGTAAAGGACGAAGTAGACTTCGCCGTCTTCGAGTTTCTGCCCTTCCTGCCAGGACACATATTTGTACTCTCTGGGGGTGTCCACGACTTTGCTGGCATCGTTGAGATATTGTTCAACGATCGTCTTTATTTGGATCTGCTGTATTGCCGTCGCCGTGGGCGTTCCTATTATAAGTTTGTTCCATCCTGCCGCTTTGTACTTCACCGTCACATCCTCCCTGACGCTGAGTCCGTCGGCGGTGAGGATATCGTCGGCAAAGAGGTCAGATGCCGTTACCTTATTTTTGTCGTAGAACACCCCAGACCCCACTGCTTCCAGACCTGTTATGAAATTGATCTCAGCGGGATTCGCTGATGACGTGTTGTCCTTTCCATTGCTGGCGAGGACGAATGCCGCCCCTGCCCCCGCAATGACCAGAATAGCCACGACAACTATTGCCACTATCGTTTTTGACATTTCTATTCTCCTTATCCGTATTCGGTACCTCTGATTTTCAGAATTACCCGTTTTTCAGATGTGAAATGGTAGTTAATAAGCAATATATGAAGATAGTTGAGAATAATAGTCATATAATAATACTGCTCGAAGTTCTCGATCCCGCGGAAAGACATCCGGACGATTTGTAAAACGCACGGAAATATTGTCTCGGTTCGCTCCAGTTGTCCGGTCTAAACATATGCCGGCACGCATAGAACACGGTTTATTCCGGTATCCCGCTTCTCGAACGTGAAAAGATACAGAAATCCTGATATCGATTTATAGTTCCCGGATTGCATATATGCATAAGTCACAATAACATTTTATTCACAATAAGAGATGCGCGGACGGGAGGACATGTAAATGAATCAGGCGGACGGGCTTACCGAAGTGGTATGGCACGGAAGAGGCGGGCAAGGTGCATTCACCGCCGCCAGGCTGTTGGCTGCGTCGTATATTGCGGGGGGCGGTGACAGGTATGCGCTCGCATTCCCGTCGTTCGGCCCGGAGCGCCGCGGTGCGCCGGTGAGGGCATTTACGAAACTATCGGAGTCCGAAGTCAACAGCAGGAACGAGATAACATGCGCCGATTTCACAGTCTATCTTGACAGCACTCTGTTCCGCGGGACCTCATAGGGTGCCGGTACCGTCATAATCAATACCGCCGAGACATATGACAATCAGAATATAATCTCATTCGACGCATCTCATATCTCTTCGGGAATATCGGGGACTCCCATATTCAATACGGCAATGGTCGGAGTACTTGCAGCGGTATGGGGCAGATTGCCGATAGAATCGGTTTGCAAAGGAATAAAAGACACTCTTCCGGAACATCTCCATGAAGGGAATGTCAGGGTTGCAGAAGAGGCATTCCGTGCTGCAGGAGGGAGATCATGAAACCGCATCTGAGAACTTGCATACCGGAATGGAGGTCTGACAGCCTTCCGGACAACACCGCATACGAAGCGGGCTTTTTGGTTACCAAAAACTCCGGATGGAGAGATATCCGGCCTGTGATCGACACCAAAAAATGCACGGGGTGTCTGCAGTGTTATCTGTACTGTCCCGACGGAACGATCGCCAGGTGCGGAAATAAAGTCTCCGTCGATTACGATTTCTGCAAAGGGTGCGGTATATGCGCAAAGATGTGCAGACATGATGCGTTAAGAATGGAGGCCGAACGCAGATGACCCGGTCATTCATATCAGGAAACGAAGCATTCGCCCACGGGATCAGACTTGCTTCTCCCGGTGTGATATCGGCATATCCCATCACGCCTCAGACAATAGTGGTAGAGCGTCTTTCCGAAATGGTTGCGGACGGCGTGATCGATTCCGATTTCATACATGTGGAATCGGAACACTCCGCCCTGTCTTGCGTCATAGGGGCATCCGCAGCAGGAGTAAGGACGTTTACCGCCACCTCTTCGCAGGGCCTCCTGTATATGGCGGAGTGTCTCCCGTACGCAGCGGGCGGAAGGTTTCCCATCGTCATGATGAATGCAAACCGCTCCGTTGCGCTCCCGTGGAACATATACGGGGATCATCGGGACTCTCTGTCACAGCTCGATTGCGGGTGGATACAGGCATACGCTCAGAATGCGCAGGAAGGTCTGGATCTGGCTCTCATGAGTTACCGAATAGCCGAGCGGCCGGATGTGTCAACGCCGTTCATGGTGAATCTGGACGGATTTCACCTCACCCACACATACGAGATGGCGGATGTGCCCGAAAAGGAACAAGCGGACCGGTTCCTCCCGCCGTATTCCACTCAGAACACAATAGATTTCGATACTCCGAGGAACCTATGTTTCTCTGCAGGACCGGACCATAATACTGCATTCAAAGCAGGGGAGCATGCGGGCCTGATGAGGTCGCGCAGAGCCGTCATCGAGACAGAAGAAGAATTCTCGGCCATATTCGGAAGAAAGTACACCGGTCTGACAGAAGAATACATGTGCAGCGATGCCGAATTCATACTGATCACACTCGGAAGCATCTCGGGACTGTGCAGGGATGTCGTAAGTTCTCTGAGAAAATCCGGCATGAAGGCGGGTCTCCTGCGTCTTCGCTACATGCGTCCGTTCCCTGTTGAGGAGGTCTCGGCGGCGGTTGCCGGTGCCAGGTCGATATGTGTTCTCGAGAAGGACATATCATTCGGGTTTGCCGGCACCGTATTCATAAACGTATGCGCCGCTATCCAGAATGCGGGGATATGTATTCCGGCAATGAACCTGATCGGAGGACTCGGGGGCCGGGACATAACAGAAGAAAACATCCGCGCAGCGTTCCAGGACATGGCATCCGGAAAGACAGGAGTTGTATTCATCGGCATGGAGGATTTGAAGATATGACTCGGCCCACAGCCCGAAACATAACCGAAGATGAGTACTTCTTCGGGCATAAGGCCTGCGCCGGCTGCGGAGGCAGTCTTGCCGTGAGAATGGCACTCAAAGTCCTGGGCAGCAGAGCAGTTGCAGTCCTTCCCGCGGGATGCATGTCGGCAGTAGGATTCAATTTTCCTCAGCTGTGTTTCGCCAACAACGCAATGATATCCACCTTTGCAGGCACAGCATCCATGATGACGGGAGTTGAAGCGGGCCTCCGCGCAAGGGGCGAGAAAGATTACCAAGTAGTCGGTTTTGCGGGTGACGGCGGTACTGCAGACATAGGCATACAGGCACTGTCCGGAGCGATCGACCGCAACGATAACATGATCTACATATGCTACGATAACGAGGCGTATATGAATACCGGCACGCAGAAGAGTTCCCTGACTCCTTTCGGCGCGTACACCACGACTACCCCCGCCGGCGTGAAGATAAGAGGCAATATCCGCGAGAAAAAGAACATGTTCGAAATAGTTGCCGCGCACGGGATACCTTACGCCGCAACAGCCAGCATAGGATATGTGGATGACTACATGGCAAAGGTTCGTAAAGCATCAGAGGTCAAAGGTATGAAGTACATACACGTGCTGGCACCGTGTCCGACCGGATGGGGGATACGTCCGGACGAAACTGTGGAATATGCCAGGATGGCAACGGACTGCGGGCTGTGGCCGCTTGCCGAGTACGGGTGCGGGGAGTACAGCCTGACCCGCAGCATGAAGGATCCCGGTCTCCTGCGCGCCTACATAAGAGGCCAGAAACGTTTCCGCCATCTCCGCGATCCCGATATCGAGTACATAGAATCCAAGCGCGATGCCAGATGGGAACACATAAACCGGTCGTGGAAAGCACCGTGATGCTTGCGGATGTGTGTGTGCATCCCGTTGCTCCCGGTCCCCGTACTATGCGAATAATAACGGCAATCTTAGTTATATATAACTTCGTGATACTAATCATATCTGAAAAGTGTAAATTATCTGGAATGATGATATGGCCGACGGAAAGTATTGGAATAAAGAAATCGAGACCATGCCCCGCGAAGAACTGGAGGCTTACCAGTTAGAGAGACTGAAAGAAGAGATCCGGTTCGCATACGGGAACTCCCCTTACTACAGGAGGGCATTCGATGCCGCAGGGGCGAAGCCGGAGGACATAAAAACACTGGCTGACCTTGGAAGATTTCCCTTCATAGACAAGAAAACGCAGCGGGAGACCCAAGGGGTCGGTACTTTCCTCGGGGAACTCTGCGCTGTGCCGGAAGACGATGTCGTGTTCATATCTACTTCATCCGGATCCACCGGTGTCCCGACTATGAGTCCGTTCACAAAGCAAGACTTTGATGAATGGCAGGATGTCGAGAGCAGGTGGTTCTATCAAGCAGGCATGAGGAAGAACGATCGTTATGTCCATGCACTCAACTTCTCGCTTTATGTAGGCGGCCCCGATGTGATAGGGGCGCAGAACCTTGGGGCTCTTTGCATATGGGGCGGGACGCTGCCCTCTGAGAGACTGATCTTCGTGCTGAAGACGTATCAGCCCACATGCATATGGACCAGCCCGTCCTACGCATGGTATCTGGGAGAAACCTGCAAGAAAAGCGGCATCGATCCCGTTAAGGATCTGTCCATACGCAGCATATTCGTGGCCGGGGAGATGGGAGGTTCCATCGAAAGCACGCGCAAGGCAATAGAAGAACTCTGGGGTGCCAGCGTCTACGATTTCTACGGACTGTCAGATATCTTCGGGGCATGTGCGGCCATGTGCGAAGAGAAGGACGGTCTGCACATAGCAGAAGATCACATATACGTTGAGACGGTCGACATAAAAACAGGAGAACTGCTGAAACCCGGAGAGACAGGAGAACTGGTATACACGACGCTGCGAAAGCGGGCCCGTCCGATGATACGGTTCCGCACCGGAGACATAGGATTCATAGACAAAACAAAATGCAGATGCGGGAGGACACACGGCCGCATACATGTGATCGGAAGGAAAGACGACATGTTCATAGTATCTGCAGTCAACGTGTTCCCCAGCGATATCGAAGCTGTGGTCCGCGGCCTGAAGGGGATAACCGGAGAATACATGATACGCGTCTACGAGAAGGACTACACCTGCCGCTACGAGGTCACCGTGGAAAGAGAATCCTCCAATTCGGAGGAGACTGACGAACAGGTGTCGGTCCGCGTACTCAATGCACTCAGAGCCCGCGTCGGCGTGAAACCCGCCAAGGTCATCGTGTCCCCCGAAGGATCCATAGAACGTTCCACTCACAAAGCCAAACGCATAGTAGACGAAAGGAATCTTACATATCAGATCTGAGGCCGCCCAAATGCGCGAACTTTCCAGAAGAACGGCGGGATTCACCGATTCGGTGATAAGACGCATGACCCGCATATCAAACGAACACAACGCGATAAATCTCTCGCAGGGATTTCCGGACTTCGATCCTCCGAAAGAACTTCTGGACAGACTGGCGGAGGTCGCCCTGGAGGGTCCGCATCAGTATTCAGTCACATGGGGGGCGCAGAATTTCCGTGAGGCTCTTGCAGAGAAACAGACACGTTTCATGGGCAGAAAGGTGGACCCTGACAGAGAAATTGTGGCGACCTGCGGAAGCACCGAAGCTATGATGGCCGCTATGATGACGGTCCTCAACCCCGGAGACAAGGTTATTGTGTTCTCCCCATTCTACGAAAACTACGGTGCCGATGTGATGCTGTCGGGAGCCGAACCGATATATGTACCTCTGCATCCTCCGGACTTCCGTTTCCTTAAGGAGGATTTGGAGACGGCATTCGCCCAGAACCCAAAGGCTCTGGTGCTCTGCAATCCGTCCAATCCGTTGGGGAAGGTGTTCACAAGAGACGAACTGCAATTCATAGCGAAACTAGCCGAAGAATACGATGTGTATGTCATAACAGACGAGGTCTACGAACACATAGTCTACTCTCCGCATGTACACACTTACTTTGCTGCGCTTCCGGGAATGTGGGAACGTACGATCTCGTGCTCGTCGCTTTCTAAGACTTACTCGGTCACGGGGTGGCGCGTCGGTTATATAATCGCACCGCCGGAGATAACTGAAACTGCAAGAAAAGTACACGATTTCCTGACAGTCGGTGCAGCCGCTCCTCTGCAGGAGGCTCTCGTTACGGCTCTGAAATTCAAAGACAGCTACTACAGAGACCTTCTGGAAGTATACGATAAAAAACGCAGACTTTTCATCAGAGGACTGGATGAGGCAGGCATACCGCACACAGATCCGCAGGGCGCGTACTATGTGATGCTGGATATCTCGGAGTTCGGTTATGATTCAGATCAAGAATTCTGTGAGGACCTTGCAAAAAAGGCAGGAATCGGAGCGGTTCCCGGATCCAGTTTCTTCAGCGAAGACGTAAACCACCTGATCCGTCTGCACTTTGCCAAGAGCGAACCGACCCTGAACGCCGCGCTGGAAAAACTCTCCCGGATAAGAGATATCATGTGACTCGGTCCGGTCCCGGGATATCGGGCAGGGTCTGTGTGACATCTTTTCCATCTGTTTTTATACTTAGTATAATCTGGTCTAAATGTGCACTTATTTTATGTATATATAGACAATTGTTTATCTGTACTTTTTCGGTATGCAAGATGCTTAAATCCTTTGACAAGTTTAGTTGCTTTGTTCATAGGTAATACTGTGAAATAGGTGATTTAAATGTCTATAGAGAATTCAAAATCAACGACGGGGACGTCGATCCGCGTCAAAGACCCATGTCCGATTAACGGAATGTGTCCTGTCTGCATAGAGGACTGCAACGTTCTCTGCGAGGTCGGAAAGGGAGCACTCAGAGGACGTGAGGTACTGTACCCCAGCCCCGAGCACTTCGGAAAATCCACGGCGGCATCTAACAAAGACTACTTCCTAGACTGGTCCCACTTCCAGGTGATGGCAGAGCTGCTGGGCGCAAAGGGCATCGAAGAGAACTCGGATGTAGCGTTTTTCGAAAACGTCGATATCAAGACCTCCTTCGCCGCCAGAAGCAAGAACCCCATAACACAGCTGCTGCCCGTGCACATAGCCGGACTCGGATCCACGGCAGTCGCCAAGACAAACTGGAGAGAACTCGCATCGGGAGCTGCTATGGCCGGGGTCTCCGAGGTCATAGGGGAGAACGTGTGCGGTATGGACCCGGATGCAGTCTACTCCAACGGAAAGGTACAGAAATCCCCCGACCTTGCGTTCCGTGTGAAGTCGTACACCGACTTCTGGGACGGAAAAAACGGACGCATAGTTATCCAGACAAATGTGGAAGACGGGCGCGGCGGAGTCGACGACTATGCACAGTCCAAGCTTGACGTTACTGTAATAGAAAGGAAATGGGGGCAGGGAGCAAAAGCCATCGGCGGAGAGGTCAGACTGACATCTCTGGAGAGGGCACTTGAGCTCAAATCGAGGGGATACATAGTAATGCCCGACCCTGAAGACAAAGCGGTCCAGAAAGCATTTAAGGCAGGGGTTTTCAAATCTTTCGAAAGGCACAGCCGCGTAGGATTCCCCGACGAGACATCATTCCTTGAGGATATAGACCAGCTCAGGAGCAAATTCAAAAACGTGTTCCTGAAAACGGGAGCATACAAGCCCGAAGTCGTCGCATTCACGATGAAGTGCGCATCCGAGGCTAAGATCGATCTTCTCACTTTCGATGCAGCCGGCGGCGGAACGGGAATGTCCCCGGTCACGCACATGAACGAACTCAGCTCGCCCGGAATCTGGCTGTTCAGCCAGGTTATGGCATGCGCTAAGGAACTGAAGGCACAGGGCAGATTTGTCCCGGACCTCGCATTCGCCGGCGGATTCATCAACGAATCCCAGATGTACAAGGCATTCGCACTCTCCGATCTCGGAGAGGGACCGCTGGTCAAGTCCATCGCGATGGCGAGAGGCCCCATCACGGCCGCTCTGAAAGGAAAGCACTTCTCGGAACTCGCGGCGAAGAAACAGCTCCCCGAGAGTTTCGTTTCCCAGTACGGCAGCGACCCGGACAAGTTCTTCATAAAAGCAGATGACGTTCAGTCCAGATTTGAATCCAAAAAGGTCGGAACCGACATCCCCTGGGGAGGAGTCAGCCTTTACACCTACTTCAACGAGAGGCTGGGAGAGGGTCTGAAACAGCTCATGGCGGGAACACGCAAGTTCAAGCTCGGGTGCATAGAGAACGAAGATATCGTTGCGCTCTCCGAGTACGCGAGCAAAGTGTCCGGTATCGAGACCCTTGACGCAAGAGCGGCAAGAGTCATGAAAGCACTTCTCTGAAACCTCCAAGGGTCCTCCGGACCCTTTTTACATTTATTCCTAAGCTGAAAATGCAGCTTTTTCTGTGCCATATGTACAGTTACGGATATCTCCGGCAGACTCCTGTTTTCCCTTGCTGCGACAGTCAGAGTTTATCGATTTTCGTGCGCGTCAGGACCGGATTGTATTCTGCAGGTGCCAACGTTTACAGTTGGGATGTGAACAGCGGAGGAGACAGCCGTTCGCAGAGAGTGATTGTTTGAGCATACATGTTCATACTTCGATGTATGGCCACCGGAACTGTATCGGAATATGGGGCATGATCTGCATACAAGCCAACCGAAAAGGAACCAGAGAGATGTCGAGTATCGCAGAAGTACCCGCCGGTACGGTTCGTCCGTATACGTGCGTTATATATTCGAGTGTACGGATACACCCGTGCGCACTGCGGTACAATGCAGTGCAATACGTCAGTAAGGAGAAAAACTCATGAATATGAAATCTTCGAAAGGAATTACCTCTTCTCTGGGTGTAACACACGGCCAGGGGGGGGGGGGAATTTTGATTTCCCCAGCCGTTTAAACATAACGGTATTGTTTGCCGCTGCTCTGTTTCTCGCAGCGGCATTCTTTGTGACATATACGGAATCAAATGAATCGGATGCCGCCGTTACCGGTACCGGTACCGCCGATGATCCTTGGTACTGCGGTCC
>JAIRYF010000071.1 GCA_031267895.1 Candidatus Methanoplasma glyptotermitis | reverse complement strand
TTGTTGATACTGCTATTTGTGACTGGAAATACCTGCCTCGGAGATCATTCCGGTGATGAAAAGATCTTCTGTCAAATTTCTTTAGTCGCGGTATTTGCAAACATGGTGTCGAACTCAGGTTATATCCAAGTTCGGCGGAGTATCTGACCCGAATTTAACGTTTATGCTGAAATCAATCTTGCTTTAGCCGACAGTATCGCGACTCAATGCATCAGACCGTGTGTTCTCAAAGGTTCATGACAGTGAGCGGGTGCGGATCAACGGGAAAAAATCATATCCAGAGATCAAAGTCGACCTCGGACTCTGAGGTTATTCGCATCAGAACAGCATCATTAAAACCTGACCTCGACATTAGTCTAATTGATCTGATGTGATTCTCATAAACCGGCCGAAAGGAAGAACTGTCCCCCTTCAAATACGGTTTTGTGAAATCAGTATTAACCGAAGAGAGGACAGATGTCCCATTGCCGAATCAGAATATATCAGTTCCGTACGGACTTGTGAAAACCGTTGAACATTATCTAGGTTCGACAGGTATTTTGGATCATATCGATGCCTTTAAGGAACGAGGTGTTCCTATGAGCAGGATTGCCGTTGCCGTGTGCACATGTATCCTGATGGGAAGCAACTCCATGGCAAGATGTTCCGATTGGCTGTCGGATCCCAACATAAGAAAGGACTGGAGATCTGCGGGAAAGTCTCGCAGAGGACGATCAACCGAGCCGTGGAGATGCTTGGGGAACACGCGGCGGGATCATCATGGAACTATGGAAGGGATTGGACTCAAGATATCACTTCGATGATACGGATGTGGATGGTTCCGCTGTTGTTTTCAATGGATCAATGAGCGAGATGGGAGATATAAGATATCCAAGGGATTTCAAGGATCAGAGCAGACCGCAGGTGGAGTTCATGACAGCCCAATTACAAACATCTAAGATACCGATCTTCATCAGACCGTTCAAAGGGAACGCTTCGGATGCGGAGCAATACAGGGATGTTCTGCCGGATATCTTCTCGATGATCAGGGAAGGTTCGTGGATAATAAGGGATAACGGAGGAGTATCATCGGACATATTGAATTCTGTCATGGATAGCGGGAACAGGTATCTGACAAGAGTGAAGATGAATCTTTCCGATGATAAACGCATAACAGAGAACAAAGACAAATGGGAATATGCTGAGGATGGGGTGTGCTGTATCAGGCACACATTCGATTCCTCTGGCAGGACGACATATCTGTTTATGTCTGCTGACAACACGATCAGATCATATCATGCGGCTGAACGCAGCGTAAAGAGAATGATGGACGCTGCGAGATCATACAGGGAAGGTAAATTCCGAAAGTCGGATTTCGTTACCGTCAAGAAGAATATTGCTGCGGACATTAAGGTGAGGGTCGATGTTCAGACATCCTTCGATCTCAATGAGAGCGATACGGAAGGTTTGATAAGGAAGGTAATGGGACCTCGTGCAGGAATATTCAAACTTGAATCTTCAGTACAATTGACACCACGCGAAGCTCTGAAAAAGTACAGAGCAAGGGCTTCGGCGGAACATCTCATCCGCTTGTTCAAGAGGGTCAGGGGATTGAAACCCCTGAGGGTATGGAAAGAACAGTCTATCAAAGGGTCCATGATACTGGCATTGCTGTCGGAGACCGCTGTTGCAATGGCAGGATATGAACTGGAATCTGAAGCAGTATCAAGAATGGACAGCGGGGAGACAGCAAAAGAGAACAGACATCCGTCAGCAGAATCCATAGTTTGGTCCTTAGGCCATTTGACACTTTGCAGGATAGTGGAGGAAGGTAAACGGAAGTCATCAGTCTACAGCAATTGGAACCTCATTTCGGAAAGAATATTCGCCAATATCAGATCCGATCTATACATAAACAAGGTATCCGCCGGCGGTTGATCTCCTTACATCATCCAGAACAGACGGTTTTTTCTGTTCATTCTTTAGCGTAAGCTATCAAATCCCTTAACTGTCAAATGGCCTTGTGACCTAATTTCAAACTGTGAAATGTCGAGGTCAGGTTAAAAACGACGGAACTCATGGACACTCGCGAAAGCATTAACGTAGCAAACAGAAAACCGAGCCGCTGACAACAATCGGTCTGTGGAGAAACGGAGGCACTCGCATATGTCATCCCCAATATGTCCGCATTCCGATGAGTACTTACGAGAATCATGTCAACTAAAACCGGAATATTCTCACATGATTTATGGCTGAGATCACGCTATTGATGCTAAATCAGATACAGAAAGCAATAATAACGGAGAGTACGGTTGGGGTCGGTAAGCAGGGGTAGCCAAGCTTGGAAACGGCGCAGGATTTAGGATCCTGTTCTTAGCGATACAAGGGTTCAAATCCCTTCCCCTGCACTATCAATTTTCAGCCGGATGATCCCTGGCACAACCACGGTGCGGTTCCGTCGCACCTCTTTGAGACCTTTCTATGTTTCGCTCTGTGATTTTTTGTGCGGTATTTCTCGTCAGTATTGGCTGTCGAATGTTACATCTCTGCGGGGACTGAGTCTGTCCCGACTCCGGATCAGCGTTGATCATCGATTTCATCAGTAGCATGAATTCCAAATAATCTATGGGTCGCGGCATACTGATCTGTCTTATACCGTGCCGGATAATCAGCTCTCCTACATAGTCTTCCGTATTCCGAATGCCTTACACCGGACCTAATGATACCATACCAGGATGTACATCCATCATCTTCTGCCAAATACAAGCCGTTGTCGATGGTAAGTTTTCGGTGTCTGCGGGGACTAGAAGCCCCCCAGTACCTATTATTTGTTCGATCCTTTATTTTATTCATATAATACTATTTATATCAACTATGTTTAAATATTTGGAGAATAATATGAATATTAAGCTTCAAGAAAAATCAACTCTTGAGGGTAGGTGATATATGAGAAAAATAAACACGCATAAATGAAGGCGGCAAGAAACCTCCGCGCCGCTTTCGATGGCCGCCACTGGATCAGACACACCAAAAACCATTTCCTGCCTTGATGCGTGGAATACGCATCGTGGCAGAAGAGTAATCAAGGTCGGACCCCGCGGCGGCCTTCAGAGACTCCGATATTTTCCTCCGTCGGAGTCTCCGGAGGCCATCCGATTATTTCTGCCAGAAATCCGGATATCATTGGATACAGTTTCTCGGAATTTACTATGTAACTCGAATGGTCCTCGTCTTTGGCGACCGTAAGCCTGCCGTTTTGAACGGTGTCTGCGATATATTCGGCGTGCGAGACTCGAACGATGTCTTTTTCGCCCGCTGTTACCAAAGTCGGCACAGAGATTCGTCTCAGATCTGATTCGGTTATGTTCGGTTCGTCCAGCATGAGTTTCAGCAGAGGGTCCCGTTTTATCCGATACATCAGCCGCAGATATATTCTGAATCCGAGTTTGAGATCCTTCGGAGTCAGATTTGCGCCGCTGACTATCAGTCCGGCAAGCATGTCAGGATATTTCGAGGCAAGCATGAGTCCGGCTATGCCGCCATCGCTGAATCCGTACAGAATGGGTCTGCATATGTTCAGGCTGGTTATGAATGCCGCAACATCCTCTGCGATGTCCGCGTAACAGAACGAATCCATGCCCTGACTTTCCCCATGGCCTCTGGTGTCGATAAGGAACACAGTATGTCCTGAACAGAGGTCCTCCGCAAGACGATCGAATATCTCCATACTCTCGCCGTTGCCGTGAAGCAATATTATCGGCGGACCGGTACCGTACACTTCGTAGTGTATTTCGATCCCGTTCACGCAAATCTTCATTTTTGTTCTCCGCCGGCGGTGCCGTATCCAATCCCGGATGGTCTTTCCCGGTTATACTGTCAGCGCGGGAATCCGGACGATCAGTTCATCACGTTTTCTTTCTCAAGTTCGTCAAGGATAGCTTTCCTCATTTCAACGAAATCATGGTCGGAACGGTCTCTCGGTCTGGGCCACGGCACTTCTATGATTCTATTGATCCTTGCCGGACGCTTAGTGAGCATAACCACCCTGTCTGACAGGAACAATGCCTCATCCACAGAGTGGGTCACGAATATTATAGTCTGCTCGGTGTTCTGCAGTATCCTCAGAAGCTGTGCCTGCATTATGTTTCTGGTCTGTGCGTCCAGGGCCCCGAACGGTTCGTCCATCAGGGTAACTTCCGGATGATTGACGAACGCACGGGCAATGCCGACACGCTGTTTCATTCCTCCGGAGAGTTCATGGACGCGCGCATCTTTGAATTTGTCCAGCCCGACCAGTTTTATGTATCTCTCTGCTCTCTCGCTACGTTCTTCTTTTGGGATCCCTGCTATTTCCATACCGAATTCCACGTTCTTCCTGACCGTTCTCCATGGAAACAAAGCGAAATCCTGAAATATCATGCCTCTGTCCGAACCGGGGCCTTTGCATTCGTTGCCGCCTATCCTTATCGAGCCGCCGGTAGGTTCAATCAGGCCGGCTATTGCCCTTAAGATTGTGGTCTTTCCGCATCCGGACGGACCTATGATTGATATCAGTTCCCCCTTTTTCACGCTGAGCGTGAAACTGTCCACTGCAACTATCTCCTTTTCGTCAGTCTTGAAAACAATCCGCAGATCCGTTATGTCGAGGAGAGTTTCCCCCTCCCGGATATCCGCATAGAATTTTTCCCTGCGTTCCGTTTTGGGATTCTTGGCAGCTGCATCATCGGCGGACTGCATGGGCTTTTTTCTGAAATCGAACATTTTTCTTGGTGTGGACTCGTCTTTGTTCATACCTCAACCCCCACTCTCTTGGAGGCGAATCTGTGAATGTAATCCGCTACTCCTGTTGTAAGCAACCCCAGTACGGCTATTATCACAATGGCCGCATACGCCCCTGGCCAGTAGCCGGCGGTTGCCTGTTCAGCCAGATAGAATCCTATCCCTCCGAGCGGCGGTGCATAAAGTTCCGCAGCGACAATGCACATCCATCCTATGCCGAGACCGATCTTTATACCATTCATCACATAAGGGATGGTCGACGGCAGAAGGACCTTCATGAAGATCTGAGACTGCGATGCACCCAGGGTTTTGGCGGCATCCACCAGCAGCGGATCTATTTTTTTGACTCCGAATGTTATATTTGTCAATAACGGGAAAAATATGCCCACGAATACCACCAGCATGGGTCCGGTTCTGAAATTTACGGCAAGCATGAATATCGGTGCCCACGCGATAGGCGCGATAGGCCTCATTATCTCAAGAATAGGCGTTGCCAGTTCGTTCAGGGTCTTGAAATTGCCAAGCAGGAGACCGAGAGGCAGCGCAACTGCCAGTGCCATCAGGAAACCTTTGATGAATGTGGTCATGCTGGACCGTATGTAAGTACCCAGAGAGACACCGGTGAATGTATCTCCTTTGTGTATGAGGTTGATGAGCGCGTCAATTGTTTGCAAAGGGTTTGGTATGGCGGGAGTGTTAGCCAGTACGGATAGCTCCCACCATACGGTTACAAATATGACAAAGGAGACGGCGGTTATCAGCAGCGTCCTTGCGAATCTGTGATACTTGTTGTGTTTGTCATATTTGAATATCATCGCCACTGCCAACGCTTATGCCTTAATAAGTTCGCTCTCGATGGTTGTGCCTACCGCAGGGGGTGCTCCCAAGAGGCCGAAGACTACTGTCTTGTTCTGGAGTGCGAGTGCGACACCTGCCCCGTTCGTTGTTCCGGCGAGCTCTATTTCTATTCCGTATTCGCCGAAGTATCCGTTCTCCGCTGCGACGTGCAGGGCTATCTGGTGAAGATCGCCTGTGATCACGGCTACAGCCACCTTGGTCTTGGAGTCGGTTTTCTCCACACCGTCCAGCACTGTCTTCAGATACGTGCTGTCGACGAGCCTGTCGGCGAATGCGGCGGAATCAGAGAATCCGAGATCATTTACACTGCGGTTCAGCTGCAGACTGTCCGCCAGTCCGGCTATGTCAGCTTTGAGGCCGGCCAAAGGATCCGCCTGACCCGGGTTGCCGTACAGGTATGTTATGGTTGAAAGGGATTCTTCGATCACTTCATCAGAGAGTCCGCTTGTCTTATCTCTGCAGATCTCAACGAGTCTCTTGTAGTCATCGGATCCCTTATCGGCAAGCGCTGCCTGCACCCACAGGGCTCCTTCAACGTAGGCTGCAAGGAACCTCTCCGTAACTTCTTTGTTGGAGTTCATGAACGATGTCGAACCGGCCACGACACAGCAGGTATGTCCCGGGAACAGGTTGTTGGTCAGGGCGAGATGGGTGAAACCGCCGGTATCGCTGTCGACTATCGCTTGATGCTGAGGCTGCCACAGGATACCTCCGTCCAGAGGGAAGGTGCCGCTCAGAGCGGTGGTTGCATTGGCTACCGAAGCCACATAGTAGACAGTCTGAGAATTTACCTGGGTGCTTTCCTGATACGGAGCATATCCCAGGCCGAGATAATCTTCAACCACAGTCCGCAGCTGGACATGCTGTATCGCAGTCATCCCCGGAGTGCCGAAAATCAATCCTCCCCATGCGGCGGCGTTGTTTTCGCCGATGGTGTATGTACCGTCTCTGTTGTCCGTGTAAAACGCAGAGAGTCCTCCTCTTTCGCTGAGGATGCTCTCCTTGATATACAATCCGGATCCCTCCGAGTTGGCCACTGCAAGCAGGGTGTATGAGGAGTCCTTCTCTTTACCTGAGACGGCCGCATATATGCCGAGACCTGCCACGACAAGTATTACAGCAACCGCTGCGACTATTATCTTTTTGTCCATTGTGAAACCTCTCTTGCGAATCCAGAATCTCGGTATAATACATTTTTGTAATATGATATCCTAATTAGGATAAATTCTCAATATTTAATCCTATTTGTCTGTGAGACGTATTCCCCCAACTCCCGACTCTGCAATAACAATGTATGATCGACCTCCGATGCTGGCCTGCTGCAACGTTTATATATTAACATTGTTATTGCCAATAACAATGGCATACGATGTGGTTCAGA
>JAIRYF010000052.1 GCA_031267895.1 Candidatus Methanoplasma glyptotermitis | reverse complement strand
CCCCCCCCCCCCGCCGATGGGCGGAGAGTCTTCCTGATAGGGCGTCCGGCTTCGCGGACGGCTTCGCGCTTGCCGACCCAAGTGAACTCGTACTTCTCGTCGCCGTCGATGATATCCTCGGACAACATCTGACGCAGAACATCGAAATCAATTCCGATTGTTGTTTTCCCATCGGGTCTCTTTCCTTCGGTGACGGCACTCGGAAACAATGCAGCGATCGTCTCAGCATTGACGTTTGTCAGACTTTTAGTTTCGAACTTCGGTTTATCCATTCGTATTTCCCCCCCCCCCATAGTTTATTCATTCAGTCGAACCATTCGCATCATCGCCTTGATTTGTTTCCTTTTCCATTTGCGTTTTGCGATGCTATCCTGTTCAGTGCCGTTATTCCGGAATAGGTTATGCGGTACTTCTGATTTCGCGTATGGGTTTTGTCGGCAATCGTTTTTTCCACGAGTCCCGCTTTGATCAGCGGCGTGATCCTTCTGTATGTGAAGTTCCGATCCGTGCCGGCACCGATCATATTCATTATTTCAGATGAACTCAGTTCCGTGCCGGCATTCAGGGATTCCAGGACAGATATTGCCACAGCATCCGATACTGTAAATGAGGACTCCGACTGAGATGCGGTCGAAGATTTCCCGGCAATGTCAGAGATTCTGTTTTTCAATGTGACGGAGAAAGAGGAACCGGTAATGTTGAACTGCGGTTTCATATCATCCTCGGCGCCGTACGCATCCATGGTATATTCTATCCCGCGACCCCACGCCTCCACATATCCCGCATAGGAGAATATGCGGGCCAGGACCGGATTGAACGGAATGGACGTATGAGGTGACATCAGCGTGTCCAGCGTCCATCCTTCCGGCATCATGCCGGTGTCCGATATCATCATCTTCTCATCTTCCCAGATGCGTATCTGTATCGGTATGCGCGAGGAGTAGTCATTATGCATGACGGCATTCGCTATGCATTCCCTAAGCGCCTTCTCCGGATACGGATCGTTCTCAATCCTCTGTATGCCATCATATGTGATGAGTTTCTTCGAGTATTTCGTGCTTAGCAGTTCTGAGATACGTTCGGGCATCGTGATGAGGGAGCCGATCAGTTCATCCTGATACAGTATCTCCGATCCTCTGAACATGCTGATCTTGACGGATGCTCCAAAGACTATCTCGTCGGGGCGGGGGTGGAACAGAAGCACCGCCGTGCGCGTGAGTTTCCCGTCCTCGATGAGCCACAGTTTGGTTAGGAGTTCTTCATCCGGCAGGGATAGGTTGCTCTTCTTGATCATTCCGGCAATCGAGGCTTTCTTGCGGAACACATCCAGTGCATTTTTATCCAGCCGGTCTGTTTTGATGCCTTCCAGCGGGACGTCTATCCAAGACGTTCCGATTTTGTTCGATATGAACCTCTCCAACTCCCTGCCCCGTATCTCCTGCACAGTGTTGCCCACTCTGGAATAGTATTTTCCCCTTAGTTCGACTGGCCTGTGCGACGGAAAAACCTCGATTGTGATAACGCCTGTCTCTTCATTGAGATTGATGTTCGGATAAATCCCAAGTGTATTGATGGTCGTGTCCGATATCTTCTTCAAAGTGTCCTTCGGGTCTGAAACGCCGATAGGATTACCACGGTCGTCAATGCCTATGCTCAGTATGCCACCGTTTTTCGAGTTCGCAAATGCACATAAGACTTTCAGGCATTCATCTTTCCAACACGATTTCCACTCTGTCGAACCGTTTTCCATATCTCACACGCCGAGTCGTATTGCGTAGCGCATTATAATTTATCTCACTCACCACTCACTCACCACTCACTCACACCGCACCTTTTATGTTTAAGTCGGTCCTTATTGCGACGAGGACATTCCGTCCACACAGATTCTCTCATTAATGCTTACAGAATGTATCAGCAAATGAACCCAGATGGTTGAATCGAAGAATACCTGATTTGCCATCTCTTTAAGCTTCTCTTCTTTTGCCGATTTCCTTTGCGCATGTCACATTACCTTCATTTTGTGCCCGGCGAGAGAGGAGTTTGAACATCTCCTCAACGTTTATCCTGAACGGACTGTCTGCGAAACTTGAATCTCGGAAGACCGCACGGACTGGTTTCCTGCTTGAAATCTCTTTGGCGACTCTGTCGCTTATCTTCTCCGAAAAACATGCTATGAGGTCCCCAAGATACTGTCCATGAAGCTTCCCGATTCTTCCATGGAAGGGTGTCGGGATCAATCTACGTGAAATCCACACACTATATCAGAGAACCATTTAAAGACCTCATAAATACTCTTTAAATAGCCTATTTAGATGAAGGCCGACTTAAGATACTGCACTGCATTTTGTGGTATCGGGATTCGGGGATTTTGGGATACAGTGCTTTCCGATGACTCTGTGCCGCGGGCGTAAACGCTTAATACAAATCATCCGATTGCCAGATTATGCGCATAACCATCATCGGCTGCGGCTCCATCGGCTCGAAACTCGCAAAGGCAGCCGACGAGATGGATGAAGTCAAAAGAATCTACCTTATGGATATCAGAAAGGAGGTTGCCGAGACTGCGGCCGCTTCCCTGAACAAAGCAATTGTCATAGACTCCGTCAAAGACGAGCTGTATCATTCGGATCTTGTCATAGAAGCGGCAACGCAGGCGGCCGCGAAGGAGATCCTTCCGATAGTCGTATCAAGGGGCGTGGACATAATGATAATGTCGGTTGGTTCCCTGGTCGACGATGATTTCAGAAGCATGGTGTTCGAAAAAGCCAGGATCAGCGAAGCGAAGGTATACATTCCGACAGGTGCGCTGTGCGGAACCGACGGTCTCAGATCCGCATCTGTCGACGAATTGGATGAGGTTGAACTCATAACTATGAAAGGTCCGAAGAGTCTTCTCGGTGTCGAGTACATAATAAACAAAGGAATAGACGTGGAAAAGATCACCGAAAGAACCGTTGTCTATTCGGGTCATGCAAGGGAAGCGGTCAAACTGTTCCCTAAGAATATCAACGTTGCCGCGACGGTGAGTCTTCTGGGAATCGGTTTCGACAAGACGAAGGTAACCGTAGTGTTGGATCCGGAGATAAAGAGCAACTCGCACGAACTGAGGATAAAGGGCAAATTCGGACATATGACATGCCACACGTACAACTATCCCGAACCCGACAATCCGAAGACATCGCATCTTGCGACGCTTTCCGCTATATCCGCATTGAAAAGAATAGTAAGAAACGAGTGGTTCGGAATCTGAGCGGCGGTTTTCTTCGGAGCATGCTGTCATCCGCAACAGATACGATATCAGCATCCAAACGGGAGATGGGACCATGGAACGGAGGATGCCTTGGCTGCGGCCGACACCCACGGATATTTCGGCAGAGAGTCACATTCTGTGCAGATCGGCAACTTATCGGCAACTTATCGGCAACTTATCGGACGGTATTCTGTCCATACAAACCGATTCAAACCATACGCCACAATCCTTTTCTTTTGCCGCCCTCTTTCTTTATGATGCCCGCTTCCGAAAGTTTGGAGATATTATGTCTGACCGTTCTTTCGGAGATGCCTGTCAGATCAGATATGGCAACAGCGGAATGCGAAGGATTTTCATGAATTGCAGTAAGTATTCTTTTCTGGACATCGGTCAGATTCAGATAGGAGGTGTCAGTCAAATTGGCATTGTCTGTTTTTGACGCTTCTTTTGGACGGAGGATCGCCAACAATCCGCCGAAAAAGATTGAGAATTCCGGCTCAGGATTGCCGTTTGTTTTGCATTCTCTGCGTACTTTGTCAATACCCTGTGCCCAATTTTCAACATAACCCGCAGAATAGAAAACGTTCGCAAGTGTCTCATTGCGTCTTACTGATTTATGTTTGGCCTTAAGCGTATCCGCCGTCCATCCTTCCGGGAGTCCGCCTGCAGAATATATCTCCATTCTGTCGGGATATACTGCGATGGTCACCGGATCGGATGATCTGTAATCTTTATGACAAACGGCATTGATCACAAGCTCGCGCACCGCCTCCGTCGGGTATGCATAAGAAAGCATACGAAATGCGCCTTTGTACTCGAATGTCGGTTGGATGTATTTGTCGTAAAGAATCCTCAGCACTTCGTCTGGAAGCATAATAAGCGGAGTTTCGACGATATCGTCCCTGACCACGAGATTATCGGAATCGAATATTCCTATTTTCAGAAATGCTCCTGTCACAGCTGTCTGCGGTCTTTCCGAGAACATCAGTACTGCGGAATACGATACCGAGCCATTGTCGAAGAGCATATTGAATCTGCGCAATACAGATTCCAAATCATCCTTCTCTGCCGTCGGGGCGACTCTTCCGACCTCTTTGCCTCTGGTCACGAAGTACGCTACCGCGCTTTTTGATAACCCGCTGACAAGGAAATCGCTCCGAAGGTCCATCCAAAACTTCCCGCTCTCTCTGAGGAGAATGTCCTTCAGCTCATCTTTTCTGACCATGTGGGTTGTGCTTCCGCGGCGTGTATAGTATCGCCGTCGTGATCTATAATTCGCTCGCCTTTGGGAACATCTACTATTATACACGGCCTGCCGTCTATCATCTCAAGAGATACATCTGCGGAGATACCAAGAACATTGCTTATTGTGTCCGGGATCTCTTTCAGGAGCTTGCTGTGGTTTTGTACACCGATAACGGTACCGTCATCAGCCTTGCCGATAATCATGCGGCCGCCCGCAGTATTGTAGAACGAAGATACGACCTTCAGATGCTCACTTTTCCACCTCTGTTTCCATTCCTCGTCTCTTGATTCCATAAATATGTCTCCGCATCCCCGCTGTGTTATTGCGATAGAACAGCAAAGATATAACCTCTGCGGGCTAAGTCTTTTTTCGCACAGGCCATGCAGGGTCCAGATATTTCGGATCTCATCCCATAGGCTATATCGGCAATTTTTTCTAAGTACTCGCAGACTGTGATCAGATATCCGTGAATTTGTAGAATGTGTCCATTTTGAAATAAAAGGAGTCTACGCCGTCCCCTTAAACTTGAGATCGTCCACATTCATTTCTATGATTGTCATGTCCTCCGGTCTCTGGGGAACGGTTTCTGTCCACTGTTCAACGTACCAGAACTCCCCCATTTCTCTGACATTCTTACGTATGAAGGCGGTCAGCCGGGTGAGGGCGCGGATGGAAGCTTCGTTCCATGCTCGGATCCACTCTGGATCGTTGCTCCAATTAGCAGGGTATGCAAATCTATTGCTCCCAAATCCGCATACATGCTTTGGCAGAGCGTCCCTGATAGGATCGAACATCCCTCTGAAATCTTCTTCAATAGCAGGACTGTAATACAACTGATCTATTTCCCAGTCGGGGTCGGGATATCTAAATGGTTTTCCGTTCTCCGCCTTCGGATCCTGAATGATCACATCCAAAACAAGAGGCTCGGGCGTGAACGCAGAGCTTAAGCAAACCATGTTATCAGCCTCCCACCGGCATTCCGAAGAATACGTGTGCATCAGTAACGCAGTTATGATGGTGATTGTAGTGCCTGGGTTTGTTCTGATCTACTTCCTTGCCGGCAGGAGAGCCTTTCACACTCGCCACAGATTTAGAATTGTCTTCCGAGAATATCCAGACATTGTGCTTGGAAGCGGGGTTGAAAGACATTTCCATTATAGGTTCTGCCCGAATTTTTGTTATAGCCTTAGGCACAGTCTTGCCGTCGAATGAAAAAAAGGCCGAAGGGCTGCTTTTCATCAGGATCGGACATCCTTAAAGTTACGGCACATAATTCATACAGAGCGGTTTGGCGAAAATTCTGTTCCGAATTCTCTCATGATCGATATACATTCTTTCTTCAATTCTGGTACCTCAATGGTCACTGCCTCCCATAATGCAAGCACGTCAATGTATTCATAGCGATGCGATATCATGTCTCTGAACCTGGCGATCTTTCTCCATTCTGTCTTGTGTATCTGCACGTTAATTCCGAAGACAGCCGCTTTACATTCTCTCCGATCTGCTGAATATAGAACGCGCAGCTGCTCTGATAATGCGGATTATTCAGGAAATCTTCTTCGTCACCGCCGAACGTGATGACGGCATCCTCGACACTGCCGCAGTATCCTGTGATGATCCGAAGGACTTTAAGATCCCGACTCGTAGATGAGTCTTCCGTCACGGTGCACCTCCTGGATGAAATCCTCGCTTAACGATCTGTCGGTAACGACATCCACATCCGTTCCGAGTGCTTCCTCCATATCTATCATGAAACCGCACAGGGGAATCATGCCCTTAACCTTCCCTGGAGATACACAGAAATCGAAATCGCTGCCCTCTTTATTATCTCCGCGGGTCCTTGACCCGAACAGATAGACGCGGGTTATTCCGTACCTCTCGGCTATAGGTGCGACTATCTCACGCAGATCTTCGAAGCCGATACCGCAATTAGCATGCGTCAGACCCATAACGGCATATCTGTAAGATAACCTATAATACTATTGCGTCTCCCCCATAATATAATCCGGAAAAAAATTTTCCCGGAAATCGCTTCCGCATCATATCATTTTATGTATTTGTCAATTGCAGCTATCCCTGCATAGGATATATTCGTCGTCTGATTCATTATTGTTCTTCATCGAGGAGACTGCCAGTTGGTGGTCTCGAACCACATCTGTCTCGGCAGGCGAATCTATTTTTTGATGTAATCCCGAAGTGCCTCTCGGTCCGAGTTTGACAGCCAGGAACCGGACGCGATCGTCTTTGGACGATGTTTTCAGACGGAGGTCGGTGGTTCTTAAAAAATAACGGCTGTCGGTTTACGCCTGCGGCATTGTTGCAAAACATACAATAAACTGCTTGCAAAACATACAATAGATTAACTGCAAAACATATAATAATGCAAAGCAGATACTTCAACCATGTATGACCAAGATGAGCTGAATCTGTCTGATATCCGCAGACGTTACATTCCAAGAGTGGTCGATCCAGAGATCCCAAAGATGCTGGAGCTTTTCGGTGCGGTCCTGATATCCGGATGTAAATGGTGCGGAAAATCGTGGACAGGAGTGATCCATTCGGAATCCTGCATATTCATCGGAGATCCCAAGAACCGCGGACTGGCCGAAACCGATCCGGATATTGCGCTCAGGGGAAAGGAACCCCGTCTTGTGGACGAATGGCAGGATGTCCCAGTGCTGTGGGACACAGCCAGACATAATATGGACCTCTCTGGCAGGAGGGGGATGTACATTTTTACAGGTTCGGTGACACCTCCTCTGGGGCTGACAGCACACTCCGGCGTGGGCAGATTTGCACCGGTGAAAATGAGACCGATGTCTCTTTACGAATCGGGAGACAGTAACGGAGCCGTATCGCTATCCGGACTTTTCAGAGGAGAAAAACCCCCTGCAGCCGTATCCGGAACGGGATATGAGGGGATCGTAAAGCTTATATGCAGAGGAGGCTGGCCTGCTGGAGTAGGCCTCGACATCGATAAAGCCATGCTCATACCCAAGGTGTATTTGGATATGATTATCAACTACGATTTTTCCGTGATGAACGGAGTCAGAAGAAATCCTGCGACCGTAAGACGCATACTCAGGTCGCTGGCAAGGAACAACGCCACGGAAGCCAGGGTTTCCGTTCTTGCAAACGATGTGCAGGATGCAGATATGCCTATGTCCACGGCTACCGCCGACGGCTACCTTAACATACTGAAGAATGTATTCATAATAGAAGAACAGGAACCTTGGCTCCCCGATGTGCGCTCCAAGACCCGCTTGCGCAGGTCCCCCAAGAGACATTTCACGGATCCGTCACTCGCAGCTGCCGCACTTAAAATGGGACCCGAAGCTCTCCTCAGAGATGTTGAAACGGCAGGGTTTCTGTTTAAATCATTATGCTACAGAGACCTTTGTGTCTATTCGGCACCTTTCATGGGAAACGTGTACTGCTACCGCGACAGCAACGATCTGGAAGTGGATGCGATCATAGAGGCAGATGACGGCCGCTGGGCTGCGATAGAAATAAAACTCGGATTCCGGAGAGTGGATGAGGCTGCGGCCAATCTCATAAGACTGAGGGATAAGATCGTAAGCAAAGGAGGTGTACGGGAACCTGCTTTCATGATGATCATATGTGCCACAGCAATGTCATCTTATGTCCGCCGGGAGGATGGGATTTATGTCGTGCCGATAGACTGCCTGGGTCCGTGAGACCTCCGGACTGTGACAGGCCAAATCTGCCTTGAGGACCCAGGAGTTTCTGTATCAAAAACGATGCCGGGTTATTCGCATCTGTCCTCTAGATACTGTTTTTGCAGACCGCATCATATCACCCGCGGTCTTGAAGCACGGTTCGAGTCCCTTGCTTCCGCGGGGCCGCATAAACAATCATCGCCGTCTAGGTACCTGCGCAGCGGCCGGCGTGACCGTAAGATACAGCAAGAGCATTGCGGAAACGCAAAAGAATTTTTATGCCGCAACAGATAACTGCCACATGGAAAAAACCCGCGCCGAAAGGCTGATTTCCAATGCAGAAGGTTTCGATGCGATCGTCATACTCAACGACGGGGACCCGTTCCTCGATTCGACGTTTTGGTATCTTACGGAACAGACCGGCGGAAGTTTCGAAGGTTCGATGGCAATCGTCGGAAAGGACGGGAAACTGGATGTCATCGTCAGCACTCTGGAAGAAGAATCGGCGATGTCAGGCAAAGGGGATATTCATGTTTACCGCACACGCGATGACCGCGACAGCCATCTCAGGGAAGTCCTGAAAGGTTCCGTCAGCGTAGGATTCAACGTACGCAATGCGTCATATTCGATGGTCGAATATGTCAGGAAGACCGTCGAAGGGATCAAAATCGGAGACGCATCGTCTGCTATATCCTCTGCCGTGTCCGTGAAAGACCGCAAAGAGACAGACCTCATCAGAAAAGCATGCGAAATCTCGTCGCAGGTTGCGAAGGAGATACCTGACATGCTCTCGGAAGGCGTCTCGGAGAAGGAGATCGCATCCAGAATGGACGTGAGAATGAGAGAACTCGGAGGGACGGGGAATGCATTCGACACAATATCGGCATTCGGAGCCAACAGTTCTAAACCTCACCACGCCCCGACCGGATACAGACTGAGAAGGGGAGATACGGCACTCTTCGACTTCGGCTCCAAGTACGAACGGTACTGTTCGGATATGACCAGGACAGTGTTCCTGTCGAGACCGCCGGAGATTCTCGAAAGAGCATACGGGGTCGTTTTGGAGGCGCAGGCCGCAGGCATAGAAAAGTATGCGGACGGAGCATCGGCCAGAGATGCAGACCTCGCCGCAAGAGAAGTCATCGACAGATCCGAGTTCAAGGGAAAATTCATACACTCATTCGGACACGGCATAGGAATGGAAGTTCATCAAGACATATCGGTCTCGCCGAGATCAGATCAGATTCTCAGAGCAGGGAACGTAGTGTCAGCAGAACCCGGAATCTACATTCCGGGAGTCGGCGGAATAAGAATAGAAGATACCTGTCTCATCACGAAGAACGGGTGTGAGAGACTCACCGACTTCGACAGAAGAATAACATTCGTCTGACCGGAATGTTTTCCGGATTATGAATCAGCGATTGCTGACAGATTCCGTTAACGGACAGTTCTGATGATCTCGCATGTCTTTTTGCGGGATGATGGGGAACCGGGAGTACGGAGGGCAGTCTTCAGATCATCCGTAACGTTAAGCCTGAACTCGGCAAATCCGGCCTGAGTGTTATCGCAGACAGCCTCTTGCGGTCAGCGTAAGGTTTCCCATCAAATTTTCCAGAAATTGAAATTTCTCAATTGCAACCCTAACTGGCAATGTTAGGTGTAATATACTGATGCTGGAACAGACTTGAAGACGTTTTGAAACTGAGGCCTAACATCTCACCCAAGAGTCCGTCTCAGACATTGGAAAGAGTGGGGTTCGGGAAGAAGAGAGGCAGGAAACCGAAGATTTCGGGCACCTCTCCGTAAGCTTATACCCAGCCTTACTGAGTTAGAGTCGCAACTTGTCAGGGCCAGGATAACAAAGACTCAGATATCCAGACTCTCGGCATACTGCCTGATGGTACTCATAGGAATCGCATAACTGATACCGCGCACAGAATTGTCGGACCCGGTATACCTGAGTGTCATCATTCCGATCGCACCCCCTTCTCTGTCGAACAGAGGGCCTCCGCTGCCTCCTTTGTTAAGATCTACATCTGTCTGAATCATAACTCTATCGGTTCCCCTATATGTCACATTCACAAGAGGAACCGATATAATACCTGAACTTATTGACATCCCCAGCCCTGCCGAATTGCCTACTGCATACACACAATCCCCGTATGACAGACTGCGCGAATTCCCGTCTTTCACCGGTTTGGCATCCGTCGACCCTTCCACGGTCAAAAATGCGATGTCAAGGGTTTTGTCAGATGATAATACCTTAGCACCATGCCATCCGGATTCGTTGAAGAATCTGACATTGATGTTGGATACGGACTCGCCTAATGCATCCGATATTACATGGCAGTTAGTTACAATCAAAATGCTGTCTTGGTCGCTTGACAGTATGAATCCGGACCCTTTGGCAGGATAATCCCCGAAACCGGCTTCTATTTCCACCGCAGAGTACATCAGCCCGTTGATATCTGTGCCGCGGTCACAGAAAACAAAAATCAAAGCTGACGCGATGACAAGAACAGACACAGCCGACGTGCACAGCACTACAGTGCGCTGTCTGCGAACCATGTGTCACCTCTTATCCGATATCTCAGGGAGCTTTTCCTTTTTTCCGTTTATGATTGTGAATTCTGATAGATTTTCTCCCCAGGGTTCAATTTCTTTTCCGTCTATGACCGGCATCTTTCCCGGAGGAACATCCGAAATATCTATCGTGAAACAATCCAATGTTTTCAGAAGTTCCCGGTTAAATGAGTTATCCTCCGTGTACTGCATCTCGACGAATATGATTTTATCTCCGTGGTCCAGATACTCTCTTGCCAAATCCAGCAGATCTATGTTAAGAGGATAGCTGGAGAAATAAAAATACATATCCGGATGCAGACTCTTAGCCGTCCCTTTTGGGTCGTCGATCGGCATCTTTCGAACGTAACTCTCTCCGAGTGCCCACGACGAACTCGGAGAAATATCTGAATCCGTGAGACAGCTGAGTCTGAGTGCCGGCAACGGCCTGTCCGTGTATATCATTGTGAACGTCGTCATAAAACGATCACCGGAGTTCCGAAGAACACGTGGACACTGCATACTCTTACATTCCCTCTCTCTACCTTCGTTGCGTGGTAATGAGGATAATATATTCCCGTGTTGCCCGAATGTGCGACATGTCTCACACAACTGCCGCTTTTTCCTTTGGCAGCCTCCTCCGAATCACTATCTTTTTTTGTGTAGATATCGGTTCCCTTAGACAGAGAACTCCTGTCGGCTTTGACGATACACTTTGCCATGTCCAGATTGATTGTCAAATTCGTGACATAGACCACGTCATCAATTATTGCAGCGAGACGATACAGTCCCTCCTCGTTATCTGCACTGTCGTAAAAACTCATGTTGGCAAGAACCATGTAATCCCAATTGCCCGTGCCGATCTTAGCCCTCCTGTTGACTTTATCAATGGCTATACCCAGGCTCGTTTCCGACCCATCCCCGGCTCTGATATCATACCTGAATTCCCATCCCGTCGAATCGGAGCTTATGAGAACATACGAGACAGCTATCATTGCAAATACAACAATTCCTAATAGTTCCAACGCACCAATGCCAAGAAGTACGAATTGTAATACACACTCTTCCATGTACCCACCTGAGACTATCTGTCTTGCAGAATATGATCCGCCGTCTGAAAACATTATTACATCAATTTCGCCGTCCGGTGCTATCGTTGATACGGCCTCGATTTCCAGTGTTTCGATCTCTTCATTCTCCCCATAAATCATAAACTTAGCATCAGATTTTCCAATTATTTTCTCCGGGACCCTGAGTTCCGTTTCGACTTTAATCTTTTCACTCTGAACTTTCTCCGCGAAAACGGACTCCAATCCGCCGTCAGATGAGTATTCATAGAAAGACTCGATCGTATACACGAGACAACCGTCTTTTTCATTGTAGGACACGGAAGTATCACCCGCAACGGTTCGATCTGTTAACCCCCAACTGCCATCGAGATTTGTAGAATTGGGTATGCTGTTTGTTTCGCTCTGACTGTCGGTCAAAAACATCGTGCAGAATACAGCTGTCAGCAATATTGCCGTTGCAAACAGCGACATTACTGTGTTCATTTTGTTCATAATCGTGAAAGTGCTTTGGACATATATATATAAGGTGCGATCCCTGCGTTCACCTATCTCATATCCAGGCGTTTATCTCTCGAATACCCAAAATGGAACAGTTTCGTTTGTTTCGAATAAACGGAAACAGTATCGATATTCACATCCGTATGCTCAAGGCCGTAAAGAGATAACAAGCGATCCCTTACAAAAGCAGTAGTGTCTCCGGCATTCTCTTTCCTATAAGTTCAACAACTCTGTTCAAGGTCCGGGAACTTACTTCCTTTCTTATCTCTGACACATTCTTCACTTCTTTCAATGATGAACAGCGCCACATCCTTTGGCTGAGCAGTTCTCCGTTAACCGATATGAGATAACAGCACAAACCACTGGAAAAGAGGTTCTCCTTTAGTCTTCATCCCATCGAAAATATACTCAGCCTCTGATTTCCTAAGATATTTCTTCACAAAAGCTATCGTTCCCATCGACAGTTATTTATTGTTGTTCGGCTCCGAGACATATGTTATCAGCCTGTGTTGTTTAGTCTACACAGCAAACAGAACGGGCTGGGAACACATCTAACTTCCACCAGCATCTCTGCTTGCGCATAATATCAGAACATTGCCTGTCAAACTCAGATTGTATCGTATTCTTTGAAATTTCATGAACTTTATCATGCATTCATCGTGCAAAACCCCACTCTGGATGTAACATTACAATATTTGTATCCACAAAATTTCAGCCCCACCGTATGGACAAATGTCATCAATCATATTGCGTTCAGCATCTTTTTCATACCGCGCATTTAGGATGCTGATCTTTTCACTCCCCCGACACCCGCGCAAAGTATTCCGAACCCGGCGCAGGCATACATCTAACGCACACATGTCAGCGACATTCGGGACATCCGAATCACAGAGTCTGGCGGGCCGCGTCTGGACGCGGATCCCGCCTCCCTCTCGGCACTTACTTTCTTTCGAACAGCTGCCTTATGTCTCTGCCGACCGTTTCGATCTGCAGTTTCTTCTCATCCTCTTCCATTCTTTTAAGATTCACGAGACCGGCAGCCCATTCGGCACGCCAGTCATCCTTGAACTTTCCGGATTCAATGTCGCCGAGGATTGATTTCATCCCTTTCTCGGACTCCTGCGTTATCACTTTGTCCCTTCTTGTAAGTCCGCCGTATTCCGCTGTGTTGGAAACAACATACCACATGAGTTCGAAACCGCCTTTGTTTATGAGGTCGGTGATAAGTTTCACTTCGTGAAGGACCTCAAAGTAAGCCATCTCCGGAGGATATCCTCCGTCTACCAGCGTTTTGAATCCTGATTTGATAAGTGCCGTGAGTCCTCCGCACAGGACAGCCTGTTCTCCAAAGAGGTCGGTCTTGGTCTCGTTGTCGAATGTGGTTTCGAACACCCCCGCGCGGGTGGCTCCAAGACCCTTAGCGAGTGCCAGAGCGATCTTTTTCGCATTTCCAGTGGCATCCTGATGAACACAGACCAGAGCGGGAACTCCGAATCCCTGGAGGAACACTTCCCGTTCCATATCGCCGGGAGACTTGGGTGCCATCATTATGACATCGACATCCTTCGGCGGATTGATGAGTTTATATGTTATCGCAAATCCGTGAGCAAACTCGAGTGCTGCACCCTTTTTGAGATTCGGCTCCACGTACTGTTTGTAAATGTCAGGCTGTATCTCATCCGGAAGGAGCATCATGACAACATCCGCTCCTTTGACCACATCCGCAAACTCGGCCACTTTGAGACCGTCTTCCTTGGCTTTGTTCCAGGACTTGCCGTTCTTTCTCAGTCCAACGGTCACGTCGAGTCCAGAGTCGCTGAGACAGAGTGCCTGTGCCCTTCCCTGCGCCCCATACCCGAGTACCGAAACTTTCTTTCCTTTGAGGACATTTATGTCCACATCCGAATCATGGTAAATGTGCATTTATATCCGCCTTCTATTTGAGGGCCTCAATTCTTCGATACACTAATAGTTATCGTATGACACTGCTTCGTTCGGCAGGCACAAGGCTTCTTCCTCCTGGCTGATGTGCATATACCGCAGGGGTCTGCGGACCCATCTAGAACATCCCGTCGTCGTACGGCCGAACAAACTGTGAACAGAGAAAGTCCCCCCCCCCATAATGCTGTTCACGCATGACGGGACGGAGTACAACATATTGAGGCGAATAATGTGCCGGGTTTATCGAAACAGCGGCAAAACTGCCTATAGAAAAGAAATGTCGAAGGGAAAGCAAAGATAAAAAGCAAGAGAGACCGCCGCGGATGCGGCGGTTCTCATGTTTGTGTTTGGGAAAGGGTTTGGGTTCGCGGCTGTGTTTCTGTTTACGGTCAGCCTTTCCTGCGCACGAGGACTGTGTGTCCTATTGCGGCTGCCGCTATA
>JAIRYF010000026.1 GCA_031267895.1 Candidatus Methanoplasma glyptotermitis | reverse complement strand
CACTGGATGTACTCTGTCGATATCGGGGGCCTCTTGGCTCTCTGTGTCGGGAGGAGATATCTTCGGTACCCCGTCAGCTTCCGGGACCTTCACAGTGACTTTAACGGCGTCCAAGTCGGAGATGACATCCGCAGTGCAAAGCTGGACAATTGTGGTGGTCTCGGCTTTGGAGTTTAAAACTGCGCCCTCAAACGGCGCGATTGCGATAAGCATATAATGTAAAGAAGGCAAAAATATGAAACCAAAAACAAGCAAGATAACAATCGCGGCTGCCTTGGCCATCCTAGCCATCGCAGCCATCGGAATGTCGATCGATTCTGACGATTCTGACGCGGTCGAGACGTCCGTTGCTCTGGGCACAGATACTGTGGCTCCGGGTGCATCGTACAGCAAAACGCTGTCAGGATATCCCGGACTGATTAACCCGCAGAGTCTGTATACGCTGTCAGGTGCCTCGTGGCTGTCTTTTACACTCAACGCTGGGATGGCAGGCTCGATTGATGTCACCGGGACTGCCCCGTCGTCCGGAGGAACGTATAATGTCTCGGTCACCGGCCCCTTCATGCAGGGCAGCGGCACAGTTACATGGTCGTGGGCCATCAGTGTGCAGTCTGCAACTGTGTACAGCGTGTCGGTCAAGTCGGGACTCACAGGCGGGGTAACACTCGGCACATGGAGCGTCGCATCCGGCGCATTAATCACACTTCCGACCAGCGGATACGCTATCTCGGGATACCATTGCACAGGATACTATTCTGCACTGTCGGGCGGATCTCTCGTGGGTCAGCCCGGAGATCAAATAGCGATATACAACAGCCGCACGATCTATGCACAATACACTCAGATCATAACGTACACGGTGACGCTTGACCTTAATGGCGCGCTGTATCTGCCGAATTACCCATCTCAGGTACCTACTATCTCGTCGATTTCAGGAATGTATAATGGTGGCGAGACATACAATCTGGCGACCAACACAGCAAATATGCAATCTGACAAGGTTTTCGCGAATGCTGCAGGAAGTCCGAGCATGCAGGGTCGCTTTCTCGGATGGTCCGAATCCCCGAGCGGTAGCGTGATTGGTTACTCCACATTTACTGTGACTTCTAACAAAACCCTGTACGCGATATGGGACACGACTACTGCCGTGATATCTTTTGATGTAAACGGAGGAACAGGCAGTGTTGCTCCGATCAGCACTACGGTGGGGCAGGAGTACACGCTTCCCGGTGCAAACGGGATATCCAACGGCGAGCTTATGCTTCTAGGATGGTCGCTGACCTCAGACGGAGCGGAGACGATAAGTTCAGGTGTCACTCAGACAGCCGTAGGCAACGCAAAGTGGTATGCGCAATGGGGGGCGGGAACATCGCCGATCGCGTCGTTCATTTATTCGGTCAACGGTCTTGAGGTAACGTTCACCGACACGTCGATCGCGCCGAATATTTGGCAGTGGGCCTTCGGCGATACAACGATCTCGACATCGCAGAATCCGGTACACACATATCCTGCAGCAGGAACATACACCGTAACTCAAGCAGTATCCAACGCAACAGGCCTCAGCAGCTCATTCTCCGCAGCGGTGACTGTAGGAGGATCCGCTGATGTAACATACATCGTGACATTCGACGCTAACGGAGGTACTGCCGCAGAGCCGATCCAATGTGCAGGCGGCGGCGTGATAACGCTTCCGGAGACTACTAAATCCGGAGTCACTTTTGCCGGGTGGTGCCTCAGTGAGATATTCGTCGGTAACGCAGGATCCTTGTACACAGTCAATGGCGATGTCACTCTGACGGCGGCTTGGCTGTCAGGAAGTGTATCTGTCCACAGTGTAGTCTTCAAGATCGACGGGCAGACGGTAGCAACTCAGAAGGTTGCTGACGGCGGCGTAGCTACGCATTTTTCGGCCGAGCAGTCAGGCAAGACCTTTGACGGATGGTACATAACTGATCCGGAGATCTTCGGCGGAAACGTACAGCTGTATTCGTTTGCGACACCCGTGACTAAGGATATCACACTGGATGCGCACTTCACCGACAACCCTCTGATTGATTTGCATGATATCAAGACGCAAGTCGCCATCGTGATAACGATTCTGATAGTCATAGTCGCAGTTGCGGCGGTGATCAGGTGGATGCGGTAATCGGCCGCACGCACAAAAAAGCGGCCGCCCTGGGGATTGTTATAATGCTCTTCGGGGTTGCATGCTTTGTCCCTCTGGATGGGGACGACACCGTCATCGAGAGCGACAGCTCGGAAGCAATAGCTCCGCTGGTCGCCCTCATGTGGTTTTTCCTCGTCTCATCGGGAGTCGGAACAGGATATATCATAGGGACATCTCTCTTCGGCAATGACCCCGCCGGAAGCAACAATGACGCTGTATTGAGGGCTTCGGCCGCAGACAACATCACCGCGCAGATCGGCAACGCGCTTAAACATGACCTCGCATACGCGCAGGACGAACCGCAGCTCGTCGGATTTACTGAATCTTATTTTGAGCGGATGGGAGAGCTGGCCGCTGCCGAATTGTATGCGGCGGGCACAACTCTCAACAGAGATGATATACTGCTCACTTCCACAGCTCTCGGCGAGTACGCTAAATTCATGCTGAACCGCATGAACATCGTCAATTCCATCTTTGAGCCTTTCAAAACCAAAGCCACTTCGTGGAGCTCATCCTCCACATATAACTCGATGAAAATTTCGTTTGGCTACGGATCCAATCAAGTTGTTTCTGACGGGACTACACTGGTGAAATACGGCCTCGGAACAACCGTCACATCGGCCAGTCAGAGCCAAGCATATCTGTACAACGGCGACGGGCTGCAGGACGGATATCTGTATGCCACAGGCAATGCAACAATCAAGAACGTTGAATCCGGACAGACGCACACTCTGACCGGAGGGTACAACTCCCTTGCAGGAGTCCCGACGGGCATATATGATCTCCAGGAGGGAGTGACATACATAGGATCGATCATGCAGACATACTCTGATAGATCGGTAACGGTTGTCCCTGCGGCCGCACTGCAGGCGGGGTCTAAGCTTGTATATGTCCTCAGCAATGATTCAGGTTATGTTGCTGTAACCGCCGGCACAGCACAGAGCATCTCTGCCTTGAACTATAAGATCGCATACGACGGCACAAGCCAGACCATCGATCTTTTGGACGGTCTGAAGTACATCTCAGTATTGTACAACGCATCAAAGACGGTGTTCGCGAAAACTCTCAACGCCGCCACTGCCGCATGGTATATTTTCAATGCAGCTGGCGAATCATCCATATTGGTCTCTCCGAGTGCCTTGCTGCCTAACCTCGAAAATATGGACTTCACTCCCGAGCAGATTTACTTGATTTTCATGTCCGTGCTTCCGCAGGCTTCAGAGTACTTCAAAACGGCATCCGGCAATTTCTCAGCGGACGATGTACTGATCTCCGAGGACTCTCTGGACCTGATATGCTACGGATCAATCTACACAAACGCATCCAAGAGTACAGCGGTAGCGACAGATGTATACTTCACACCGATGTGTTTCCTGCGGGATCAGGCCGTATTGGTCGGCGATACTGCATGGCTGCAGTCCGGTATCGTGATGCTGTGGGAAAAACAGGAGGACGGATCGTTCAAGGCCTCCGGAGTCAGGACTCTGGAAAGCGGCAACCACTTCGTCATATCGGAGCTACAGTACCGCGGAGTCAAGTACACAACACTCGGGGAAGGCGTGACGCTGAAAGTCAAGGCTCTGACGCGCGTAGACGGGTACCATCCGCGGGGGACCACCGATCCAGAGCTGAGTAAAAGCATCAGTCTTTACATCATAATGATTGTAATCGGCATTGTGATAGCCTTCGGAGGCTATGTCGCGGATGTCAGATTTTTCACGGCTCTCGGTGCAATAATCTTCCTTGCGGGAGTAGTTTTGATCATATCAACGCTGGACTGGACGGACTTCCTGCCGTTCGCAGTCGGGGGGTGACTATGGAGCTCAATGGGATACAGGATATGCTCACTCCGCTCTTTGATTGGTTGATTCCCTTAGGTATATGGGCTTTTCACAACTGGAAGCCCATATTCGTAACGGTTTGTTTAATTCAGATAGCAGTTTCAGTCATCCGCAAAAAGTACTGGAAGGTAATCTATGGAGTCGCGGGGCTGATTTTCACTGTCGCAGTGAGGTGGAGTGCATGACAGCTATTCTGCCCATTGTTTACCTCATCCTGGGCGTTATTCTGTCGCACATTATGGTGGGTCTGGGCTACTCTGGCAGATACAGATCTCATCAGGCCAAGGTCAAAAGAGATCTTCGCTTCCTGATAATCCTGACGTGCGTACTGATTATAGCGGGGTATATGCTCTATCAGCTCTGCGCCGACTTGCCTGCTGACTTCACTGAGGCGGCCACTGTGTCGGCATTGGAGGCATGGGTTACAGAGTATGGTGTGGTGTTCGCAGCAGTCATTGCCATGGCAGCCTCCTACCGCAGGGGTTACTACATGGCCGCCCCCGGTGACTCAATTATCCTCGACGACTACTCCGAAGATCAGCTGGACGAGGATGCCTCACCCACATTCTACTACTACTATGGCGAGGACATGTGTATAATGCAGCAGACTTTATCTGCCGGCATCCGTGCTTTTTTCGGTGCACGGGATCTTCTGATGATGGATCTCGCATCGATGGTCCGTACGAGAAGCATGAGTGTATCCGACGGGCGCAGGAAAGTCCGAGTTCATGTCGTACCGCTGATTAAACATGATATCGAGTACAAAGTTATCGGCAAATGCCGCATCGGTCATCGTGAGATTGTTGACGAAAAAGGCAATGCAACGATGGCCTACAAGCATTTATTCCATTTTACGATCGAAGAACATCACGTGAAGTTTGCCGATTCGGTGACATCAGACCCGATAACATTCCAGCAGTCCGTCGAGGTCAGAAATGATGCCGTGGCCGCAGTACAGGCGGAAAAGCTTAAATCTATCCGGTTAGGAGTCCTGCTGGAAAACTCCGTCTATGAGGAGGCGGGCAATATGGTCTCCGGATTCTACGATCTGAAGATCGATCGGGAGGCAGCACTGGCCAAGGTCTTGGATTTCTTGGGAGAAGAGGAAAAGAAAATGTCGGGCCAAACGCCGTCTGAAGGAGGATCCGAGGAATGAACGACGGATACCCGGATGACGATGCCCAGCTGATGGCTTTGTTCGGACCGGCGTTTCCGGAAACAATAGCCCGACTGAATCAGATATCCAAAGTAACTGAGGTGCTGGAAAGCCGCAATGAGAGGCTAAGGAGCAAAATCGATAAGCGGATCGTCAAAAGATTCCTTGATACAGAGAAAGGTAAGGATGTCCTTCTCAGCGAGGATCCTTTGCCGGCAGACATGATTCCGGAACTCCGGGAGATGTGTATGGACTTTCGGACCCTTATCAAAGGGGAAATGGCTTTGGAGGCTCTCCCGGATGTCAGAAAATCAATTATCGATCGGGCTCGGCTGATCGGCTCAAGCATACACAATATACATTCGGGACGCTCGGAAAGGGCAAGAGAGACCGCATCAAGACGCTACACAGAAGAACACCCGCTGCTGAGGGATAAGCTGTGAGTGCAGCACCTGAGCCCCCTACCTCGCTGTACCTCAACGTAGTCCTCCGGCTCAACGAAGACTACTATGAGCTGAAGCGTCACCTGGATGCAATGGATCTCAGGAAATTTTATCTTCGAACTTTCGAGATCTCTCTGTCTGCAGCACTGCCAGAGCCTTTGTGGGATATGAAGGCCTACAAAGATCATCTTGAGAAGTGGCCGATGCCCGATGACAACTACTCGATGCTCGACTATGAGACCTTTCGGTCTACAATGGCATTTTACGAAATGGTCATGCGCGACTATAATCTGATAGGTCTTTCGAAAAAGACGGACAAGCCAATCATGGGACTTGGCCAGTACAGGAGGACAACCGATGTCTGATATGGATGACTTCGATATCGGAGCCTTCCTGGAGGACCACTTCCGGGGCGAGGGGCTGACTCACATAATCACAGGTCAAAAAGGCCACGGTAAGACAAGACTCGCTGTGACGCTAATGCAGATGCTGATCACCGGGATGTACCCCCAGTGCGGCCGGTTTGTCTGCATGACCAATATACTCTTCAATTACAGGGACCGCACGGGGAATGTCAGAGTTAAGCATCCTCCAGGTGTGATCTTCGTGACATCTATGGCGGAGATCCTGCGTAATACAGGTGAGATCTTAGAGCAGTACGGGGCCGGAAAAGTCTCGATTCTCCTTATCCTCGATGAGGCTCAGGGATACATGCAGGCCGAGACAAACATGTCCAAGGAAAATGTCATGATGCTCAAATTTATGGCTCTTACACGTAAGTTTGGTATGACGGTCGTGTTTTTGACGCCCACGATCGTTAACCTCGCCCCTAAGATCCGGAACCTCCCTCTGCATCCCGAGAGGCCCGGGTACTGCGATGCTCATTGGATCAAGAGCAAATCAAGGTCGAAGTCTCTTGTCCAGACTTCCAAACTAAATGTGGATCCGCAGCACCTCGTATGGCTCAGATCCGCAGTGCTCATGGATGACGAAGTATACCGCGACGATCCGGAGCCTCTGATCATAAAGTACACTTCATGGGCCAATGTTCTGAAAGAGGACCTAAACCCCGGACAATACGGGTACGCTACCAGATCTGTTGCGGACTTCGAAGTCGGGGAGAATATACACGGACTGCCGTTTGATTTCAAAGGATTCACCAAAGCAATATCGCGCTGTGATGAGGACGACTATGCTCAGAGAATCAGAGCGTTCTTTGAAGAGTGGGATGGGAAGGGAGGAGATGATGCAGATGAGTCTGATGATCACGCTCTCGCTGCGGAGGTCAGACGTGCAAAGGACTGTAATGTCATTTGGAAGGATATAGAGTACATTTTTGGACGTCCTGCAAGCACGCTGAGGAGCATTATGTCGCGATATTATCCCAATGAGACTTCGCAAAAAAAGGTGACAGCCAGCAATTGTGCGAACTGCGAAACAGGAGGTCTCGCACGCGCGGTATATATACAACCTGGCGAGGGGGAAACCGAGGGGGACGAGAGGTCGATTTCGCGATCAGTCATGACTCAAAGTGAGGTGGGATGATTATGTTCTGGAGGAGGCAGAAGAAACTCAAGCCGAAGAAAGGAAAGAAGAAGACCAGGAAAGTTAACACAAAAAGCAGGGGAAAACGTGCACCACAGGCGATCGAGAAGCCTCAGATCGTAGCATCAGTGAGTAAGGTCACATCCACAGCACCAAAGCGATCGACGGCCGCTAAACCCATTAAACAGACCTTGAAGAAGACGGAAACCAAGAAGAAGATCACACCTACAGACGTCGCGTCCGGGTGGGATAAAGATAAGAAAGGAAGTGTAAAGAAATGACAACGAAGACAGCAACGAAGACGGATAATCAGATATCGTCAAGAGATCAGCGTAAGGAACAGAGAGCTCAGAACCGGGTCGACCGGGACACAGCGAAAACCGCAAGACAGAAAACTAAGGCTCAGAAAGAGATCAACAAAACCGAACTAAAGAAACAGAAAGGCTACAGCCACGGGTTTTCGTTCGGTGTTTGGAACAGACGGGGCAAAGAAATCAAACCAGCCAAAGACAAACCGACCGTCACCTTGTACGTTGTGGTCGACCAAGATGTCAAGCCGACCAAATCATCCCGGGGTAAGAAATGAAGAGCAGAGAGCAGCGAGATCGGTCCCGCAGGGCAAGAAACCAACTGAGAGATGATCAGGGAAGATTCGCCAGTGAACTCCGCTCAGGGCCTAGCGGGGCACCCGTTGTTGAGTATCCCACAAAAGCCGTTCGATATAGAGACAGAACGTACCATATACCTGTAGATAAGAAAACGAACAGGGTGCCTCAAGCGGCTATCGCGGCCAGGTTTATTGCGACAGAAGAAGGCACCGGCCGTAACCAGCGGAGAAACGTAATAATCGACGCATCGGTAGATGCCGACATCATACTGCCCAAAGACATCAGTCCGGAAGAACTCGTGCCGTGGTGGGCAAACCCCAACATGCTGGATGTCGAAGGCATAGATACCAAAGATGCAGATCTCTTCGAAGTATACGATCTGCGCAAGAAAGGATCTCAGGACGTGCAGCGCAAGATAGCTGTCGCGGGTGCTACATCGGAACAGCAGCAGAATATCCGGCGTATCATTGAAGACAGTTTCACTGTGCGCGAACAGAAGGAGATTGCAAAGGAAGGGCTAGTGATAACGATAACCGATGAAATGCCGGCGGGCGTTCTGGGATCAACACTGGGCAAGCGCGGCGGCATGGCCTATAACATCAGGGTGCGGCCAGATGTGATTGACGATGGAGAGACGATCCTGCACGAACTGGTCCATCAGTCAAGGCTGGTAGATCCCAAGAGAGATGATGTGCTGCTCAAAACAAGATCAATCTCGAGAGACGAGATACTGGTCCCCTGTGATCAGATGGCTCTCGAAGAAGCGGCCACGGTTGCAGAAACGGCAGCCCGAAAACAAAACTACAAGCCGCCGAAAACCGATACATATTACGGATTCATGGGGAGATGGCGCAAGACGAAAAATCCAGCTGATATGATACGGGAAGACAGGGAAATTATGGCAGGATCCGCCGACGAAGGAAGCAGCGGACTGCGGGGACAGAAAGCAATCAAATCACTCATTAAAAATTTCGATAAGACTAACATCAAGGGCCTCAGCGGATCTCATTTCGATTCGACACTGCCCGACGTGACTGCCGAAGAGACCCTGAAGGCCCTGAGAAAGAGATAAATTTAAAAATAACTAAATGGTTACCGCACTATGTACAATTGGCCGAACGAAATTGGAATAGATAGGTTCTCTCTGCACATGTTTAAGCTGCAGGATCAGGCCGGGCTTACGTTCAGGGAGGCTATGGCCGTTCTTACGCATCCCGGTTACACCGATGAACTGGCGGACAAGTGGGGGTCAACAGCGAATAATGTACGCAACCTCCGCCGCAAAGGCTTCGAGAAGGTCCATGCATCCGGAATAAGTCCGGACGAGCTCGCACCGACGTATTTCTTCCACGCCTTCTGATTATCACACTTGTGTCCGCAATTGTCGTACAGTCATATCTGAGACAGTTATGTCGCGGCCTGTGTGTGGTATTTTCACGCTGGCTGACATTTTTTACGGGGCTTTGCAACTTCCGGATCCGTCAGCTCTATGGAGAAGATCCGCCAGTTGCTTTGCTGATTCTCAGTACGTTTATTGACGTAGAGAACCCGCATTCACGGATCTCGCAAATGTGAGAGGATAATTTCATTTACACGGTGACACAATATGGTTATGTGAGTGACACCGAGGCAGATGTTCCGACGTTGAGGGAGGATATAGCAAAAATAGGCGGATGGAAGGAGCTACTAGGGTGCGAATTTTACATAGCTTTAGCGTTTGCGATGGTAACTCTTTCTATTTTATTGCTCATAAACAGTGAAAATTTAAGCTATTCTGAATTACTTTCAGCTATTTGGATAGCTTTTGTTGGAGTCTCAGGTGCACTGCTGGGATTCATAATAGCCGCGTACGCACTCATAATATCTGCAGGTAATGATGTATTCCGGAAAATATTCAGGCCGAGTACATTCTACATCTGTCTAAAAGTGGACTTCAGCTGGACTGCAATTTTGATAGGGGCCTGTATAATAACATCACTCTTTGGATTGACATTATCAATGCTTATTGATGGCTTCAGTATTGCGCTCTTGTTTGGGGCATCCATGTTCCTATTTGTTTGGTGTGTGATGAACATTATAGTCCTAATGACTGATTCAGTTAGGGTTTTTGGAGATCTCGCATCAAGATGATTTTCTCTTTTTTCTGATCTTGCTTACTATCTTCGTGATTCCCTCTATAAACGAATTAATGTCGTTATCGTCTTCAATATGAATTACGTATGAGTCATCGACCTTTGAGTTCGATTCACAATCAATTTTTTCAGAATCCCTGTTTGTGCCATACATCCTTACATCGACGTGACCATCTTCTGCAAGACCCTCGATTGCCCCTATAATGTCAGACTTTTTGTTCATGCCTTGAACATTTTTGATATTCATCGTGTACGGATCAAGATCTGATATCTGCTTGGCAATAATTTCTTGTTCTTTTTTTCTATAGGGGTTATCAAGAGTATTCACTTTGAGTTCTATTCTCTCTAAAACATCCACTTCTTTTAGGAATTCTTCCACTTTGCGATGTTTGAGTCTGTCAAAGGAAATAACTATCGCAGAATCTGAAAAATAAATGTCCTGAGTTGCCAAATGTGTTCTGATCATACTCGATAATATCTCGGCAAATTTAGAATATCCAATCATTGGATGGAGATCTTCCAGAAAGATATTATTTTCGGAGTCTAAATAAAACCTAACCCTTCCTTTGAATGTATCATTCATTTCTTGTTTCTTGATTTCATTCGTTCCTTCCGGGACAACGTTCGCATAGTCTTTTTTCCTAACTCTTACTAGATTGGCCGCTAAAAAATCACCCGCTCTTTTGAGGTAAAGAAGACGATAGAAATCCTTATTGCTTTCAATAGTTCCGAGGGAGGAGCTGCGGTATATTTCGCTTAGTATGTCAAATAGCCGTACGCCATGCGCATCCAGGGCTTTTGTGTGATACGTCCCGGTTCTAAGTATAATGTTTTTCGATCCCAAATTTATTACCCCAGCTTACTTCATTCCTCTTTAACCAAATAAACGCACGTCATCGAATCCTTCACCGCAACTGATCTAAAAGATCCCCTTCCTCCGCAGGTGCTTCATAATCTATCGGCTCGTCCTCCGGGAATCTCATGGCCAGAACCTCCAGTCAAAAACAATCTCAAGGTGCTGTGTCACGAACCCCCCCCCCTGGTGGATCGACCCTCACTTTTTCAACACCGTTCATACAATCATCTGCATCCGCAAGATGTGCAGCTACAGACCGTCCGAGTTCTGTGAGTTCATACTGAATGTATGCGGATTTGCCTGAGTGCTCGGAGATCGTTATCAGTTCTGCTTTTTTGAGGCGCAGGGCGGAATTCTTAGTTGTATCATAGTTGCCGCCGATGGCATTCCATACAAAGGTCGCTTTGCTGGTCCCTCCGGATCTGAACAGGAACACTAGAAAGTCCACCGAATTGGGCTTCGATAGGACAGAACGATATCTGGTCTGATTGCTCATTCATACGGTTATTGTTTGATTTGTTGAAATAAAGAATGTTTACATAAAAGCACATTACGGAACAGTAACCATTATATCCAACCTAGCCGATAACCCTTACAAAAACATAAGGTGTAACTATGCCAAGAATAATCGCGAGCAGACAAATACTTACCAACAACCGAATCACTTTCCCTCCCGAGATCGTGTCGCAAATGAATCTGCAGAAGAAGGACACGGTGCATTTTGTTGAAGATGACGATGGACAGATATCCATCAGGAAGGCGGAGGCCTGAGTGAAAAATAACGGCCGGGATCCAAATGTGAAGAAAGTCCCCCGGCCGACCGATTGAGGCGATTGGATGAACAGAATCGATCGTATAAAAAGAATCGTCCAAGGCGACAGAATAACCTATGAGGAGTCAAAACCATTTTTATCGTCCGAAGACACAGCTGATCTCGCGTCAGGCGAGGACTCCTCACCCCCTTTCACATACAGGATCAGAGACGGAGAGGCTGACCAATGAGAACGATCCGAGAAGACATGGAACTCCCCATGCTTATAGCAGCCGAAGAAATCACACGTCTGGTGGATAATCAGGAACTTAAGAAGATCCCTGGATTCACATCCGATGGATGGAGCGAGTACTACGGGAGATCGAGACAGTGAACTCTGCGACCGATGCCACCTTGGAAACTATTTCCCAAATACAGAGAGTCATGGCTGAATACGACCAACGGCTCACTGTCAGACAGATCTACTACAGGCTTGTTGCCGATTGTGGCTTAGAGAACTCGCTGAAATCTTACAAGAGAATTGTCCGCATTCTGAGCGATGCGCGAAAGAACGGAATCATCGACTACGGTGCGATAGAAGACCGCACACGCGAGATCACCGAGAACGACAAAAAAGATTACGTTACAGTTGGCGACCACCTCAGAAAATTACACACATACATCACAAGATGGGACAGATATTACGGTGTCCCTATGTGGCTCAGACAGCCTGAGAGGGTTGTCATAATGGTCGAAAAGCAGGCTCTCCAGGGTATCTTCCAAGAGGTCTGCGAGAGATGGGAGGTCGATCTGGCGGTATGCAGAGGATATCCGAGTCTGACGCAGCAGTGGGAATTAGCTGAACGGATTAAATCAAGGGTCGTCGGCGGCGAAGATCTGCACATTATCTACTACGGAGACTTTGACCCCAGCGGAGAGAATATTTTCGATGGGCTGGTCGGCAATCTTGAGTATGAGTTCGGTGTAGGGGCGTCTTCTATCGTCAAAGAGGCCTTGACTTTAGAGCAGGTGCAGGCCTGGGGCATTCCTCCGGCTCCGGCCAAAACAACAGATACACGCACGAAAGGATTCATCGAGACATATGGGTTAGGTGTACAGGTAGAGCTTGATGCAGTTAAACCGGATAAACTCACAGAAATGATCGAAGACTCGATCATGAGACACTACGATCATGGAATCGCACAGGAAAGAGACGGCGAAGCATCGGATGACCGTGACAGGATCCGAGAAGTCATACAGAAAATGAATACAGATATCCTGCTCGAGGAGGCTGACCGATGAGCTGCGGGACCGAAAAAGTACTGTGTCCTCATTGTGAGAAAGCCATCCGATGCACGATAGAAATGTTCGAGGCCAACGACAGGATCCTCGTTCGGTGCCTATCTTGCAATCGGATATTCGAACTTGTATACGACTACAATAAAGAGGCAATGACTGCAAACATCAACGGAGTTGATTTCAGTGAGACTTCATCCGGATCAGCGAGATCTAGAATTAAGAAAAGCGATGCCGCCGCCGATCGTGAAGTGCGGCAGAAACTGCAGATATCGGAAGGGAAAGAAATGCACGAAAAGGACGAGACTGAAACTGACTCCAGACAGCTGTCCATTTTACACCATCAGGGGGCCCGAAGAATGACTAAACTAACATCAGAACAGACCTCTGACGGGACAGTTGCCGGAGACTGTCCTGCGACTGAAAAAGAAACCAAGCTGTACTGCAGATGCATCTGCGGAAATAATCCATACTGCGATACGATGGTGTGTGTTCCCGTTGCAGACCGTGAGCCCGATACATTATCTGAGGCCTTATGGATACACAAACGCTGGGTTACAGACGATGATACGGGCAAGCACTACTGCCCCGTTTGTGCGCATGATGTTTATGATGTTTATGATGACGAGGAGGAATGGGCATGATGTCTCTGCCCCCACACCCTATCAAAGAACAGTTAAATACCCTGATATCAATGGATACTGCAGGAAGTGGGATAACGGCTCCCGAAGGAGCCGGACACCTTAAGGGTGTCAATCTTCACGCCGCCGCCGGATTATGGCCATTCGATTACGATGGTCAGTTTTCCGATGACGATCGTGATGCGGTGTCCGCCGCGATTTCTGGAGACAGAAATCAAGATTTCACCTCCTGCCGGGGCGGTACCGAATCTGCCGGGAACGTGAGAGGTCACGACAGATTCGGACTGCCCACCTTCCGGCATTTTTCGGCAAGGACGATTAAGGATAAAATGTATTGCCGCGATACGGGCGGTGAGCTGCCGCTGCATGAAGAACTCCTTTCTCCTTATGGTCGCGGCGGCTCACCGTCTGATAAAAATGAGAGACCTTGGTTCAAAGTTTTAGATCGTTCAATCCTAAAATATCAGGGTCTCTCACCCCTCTCTTCTGCCTGTTTGTATCGGAGAATACACAACTCCACACCATGCGCCATGCTGGCGAAGTCCCTTGCTTCTACTTTCTTTTCGAGATACGCTATCAGTTCGGGAGGGAGTGTAATTGTCAAAGATTGCTTCTTCCTTGCCATGCACGAAAGATTCTTGCACGAAATTATAAATACACGCATAACTAATTCTTTATTTGCAAGAATCATTCTTGCAGGATTGAACAAAAATGAATCAAATACACCAACCAGCGTCAGCTATGCAGACCCATCCGAGACCGTCAGAACTGACATCCATATCGAAAGCCTGGGAGATCACGGACCAAGACGGAAAGAAGATAATGACGCTGATCCGGATCAATGTGGACTATCAGCCGGACATGATTGCAGATGCAGACTCTCTGGAGATCCTCGTACGGGAATTCGCGTACTCTGTGCACCGAATGCTTACGGATTGACGGAGGCGGCGGCATGACTTCTTCAGCCACAATCCTCATCGAAGAACAGTTAAATACCCCCGTGCCGATGGATATAGCAGGAAGTAGGATAACGGCTCCCGAAGGAGCCGGACACCTTAAGGGTGTCAGTCTGTCTCAGCATTCCTTACGGAATGTCGATGACGAAAGTGACCGTATCGGTCACGATCGTCATGCGGACGCCGGTCTCTCGGCGTTCGATGCGGATCTCAAAGATCCTACCACCTCCTGCCGGGACGGTCCCGCAGATCTGCCGAAGTTTAGAGCATGCGGCAGATCCGCAGGCTTCCCATGCTCCGGCGGACACGTATCCGCCGGGGCCGTTATAATTCTGCCTGCTGAAGATGCAACATATTGCCGCAATCGCGGTGATAAGAAAAATGAGAGGTCCTGCCTAAATGTTTTAGAAATGGTTCTCCGAAACGATCAGGGCCTCTCACCCCTCTCTTCCGCCTGTTTATATCTAAGCAGTGCGACCTCGACACCATGGGCCATGCTCGAAAAGTCTCTCGATTCCACCTTGGATTCTAGATATTCGATCAGGTCTGGAGGCAGAGCAACAGTCAGAGATTTCTTACGTAATGTTCTCGACATTAGTTCAAAATGCTTCAAGTTAATTATAAATATCCTCAAGCATATTGCATTAATATCATGCAATTTGCATGAGGGAGAACCACAATATGAAAGAAGCACACCAACCAGAGGACGCTCTGAACGTCCGCAGTCCGGATATCAAAAGTATGGTTTCTGTCGCGGAGCTGTTCTGAATGCCGAAGACTCCGAAAAACAAAGAAACAGAACGCGAACCTCTGATCTCGGAATCCGTCTGGATAGAAGGCCGCAATTACAAAAAATCGCTTGCCTGTATAGAAGTATACTGTCCGTTACTAAAAGAAGAAAGTATGCACAGACTGGATTTGGCCGTGGGAGAGGTTCTGCGTACACTCGCGTCGGAGATCGGAAAGGAACTGTCGGAGACATGTTTCCGTTCGGATACTCCGGAATGAAGGAGGCGGCGGCATGACTTCTTCAGCCACAATCCTCATCGAAGAACAGTTAAATACCCCCGTGCCGATGGATATAGCAGGAAGTGGTAACGGCCCCTCACAGGGCCGGGTTCCTTACGGGAACCACGCGCCTGTCCTTTCAAGGAATATCAAGATCGAGAACGATCAAGATGTCCCCAAGGATGACAGAGATCCTTATCCGGAATCTGCCGGCTTGGTTCGGCGTGTTTATACACCTCCTACCGGGTCGGTTCCGGGTTTGCCGGTGTTTGAAAGTAACGGCGAATCCGAACTTCCCAACTACCGGTATTTTTCGGCAAGGACGATTAAAGATATAATGGGTTGTTGCGATACATATTGCGAGCTACCGCCGAGAATTTATCATCCTGGACCCAAATTCGATATCTCGCCTCCTTCTTGTCGCAATCGTAGCAAAGATAGTGAAATAACCGTTTCGGGGAAAGTAGATGCATTATCGTCCGTGTTGATTTTCCCCGAGACGGCAGATCCTGCTGCGGAGGTCAGTACGTGATTTCTTTGGGCAAGTTGGACTGGCACGACTGTCCGGGCTATCTTGAAATTTTGGACGAGATTGTTCTCGAACAGCAATGCGTCATAAACTACCCGGAAGCGGTGGTCCTCTGTCCGCGCTGCAGCGAAGATATGGAGATAGGATCGACGGGCGAGTCCGTTGACTACCCGGGCATCCGAATCTGTCGCAAATGCGCAGAGAACGAAGAAGTGTGCGGGAAACTGTATCCGGTCTCTCTGAACAAGTGGAGCTTCGTGCAGATTTTGAGGGACGTAGCGAGGCAATATGATGAAGAGTTGGAGGGGATTGTGTGAGCAGATGCCCCAGGTGCGGTACCGTAATGAACCGCAGCAATGCGATGAACGCGCTCTCGAGGTACGACAACAGCACTTACATCTGTTCGCCGTGTGGCGGCAAAGAGTGTGCCGAGTCGATGAGAGCGGCGAAGATGCCCAATCCGAAGAGGCTGCCGCATTACTGTTACTATCACAACTACGCTCGGGAGAAGGAGACGGTTATGATCTCCTTCGGAATGGACGGATACTATTCGCTTGACAAGTCGCTGAGGACGATTGATTACAAAGAACTGAACGCGAATATCGGCGTAACTGAAGAGCAGGCCGAACTAATGCTCATGGGTTCTATGTGGGGATGGGACTGTCCGGGCTTGCAGGAGGGATTCTGACGGTCAATCGTGAGTATATCAGAGATTATATCCGGACACATCCTGATTGCACGGTCATAGAGATCGTAAACTCTTTGGATCTCCCACCGTGGAGGAGGGAGTCGGTCAGGAGCTCCGTATACACTAAGTGTCAATCTCTCGAGAAATACGGTATCGTGGAATCTCGAAGGGAAGGAAGGATCCTTTTTTGGAGGGCGACTTTTGATCATTAACGGCACAACGAGTACTAGACATATTTTTTGGAGAGGGGTTGAAAAATGAGATGCACAAATGAAGAGCTGGACCTAACGAAGGCCGAGAGAACGGTAAACAAATATCGCGATGGCAAAGATATGAAGGTTAACCAATGACTAAGGACCTTGAATATTGGATTGCAGCGGCGGAGGCCTGGATAGCAGAGTATGGCGAAAAATACAAGACATCGGAGGATCTGCCCGAGGAAGCAAGGAATGGGGCCCTGGAATGGATATACGCTTTGCAGAAGTACGACTGCAATCTGCCTTGTCCGAGATGCGGCCAGGGGGTGCGCAGGAGTAAGCACATGCCGTTCAGCAACTATGCAGATGTCCGTGTGTGTATGCGTTGCTTCAAGGAAGAGAATAAGAGAGGAAATATCCTGAAAATAAATGATTGGGCATTCAATGGGATGACCGAGATCATATGGGTGGTGGGATCATAAGCATATTCTCAGCTGAACTAATGGAGCCTTACATCGACGTCAACGGAGAGGTGGGGGTGCTGGCAGTTATACTAGGCCAGGTAGAATATTTTCCGATAAGGGATTGGTATACGCCGGGCAAATTCGACAAGGAAGAACTGGCGGTCCTGGAGAGCATAGGGCTTGACTATCGCTGGCCTCTTCCTCTTAAGTTAAATTCCAGCAGCCTTCCTCCGGATCTCCCGGACCTTCACCGGCGTCTCTGCCATTACTTCCAAAAGTATGTTTGGTTCGGAGACGAGAATGCCTATGACCTCATTGCAAATTGGATCATCTCCACATACTTCCGCGATCAATTCAGAACATCACCTATCCTAATATTTGATGGAGTGACGATAGCCGGAAAGTCAACGGCTATGGCAGCATTGGAACAGGTTGTATACCGGGGTGAACTCATGACCTCGGGGTCCGGACCGGCAATAGCTAGGGAGATAACAGACTACAACACAACAATCCTGCTTGATGAGGCATTGGATGGACTGAACAGCGACCGAGGAGCTGACATCTATACAATGATCAAAAGCTGCTTCGACCGAAAAGGAATGTGGATCCGCGCAGATCCTAAGGGCCGCAAGAACTACAAGTACAAAACATACACCAGCATGGCCATCTCCATCAAAGGAGATACGCTTCCTACTGATGTCTACAACAGAGGCATCCGTATCAACATGACCAGCGTGCCTGAGGGCACGGAGCTCGCCGACATCATGAATTGCGATGAAGACGATGATGTTCTTGACCCTATCTCTCCCCTCAGACTTAGGACGGAGCTCTATGCACTTAAGACCTATACTGCAGCCTGGAAGGACAGCGGTTCATTCGGTGGCGATCCCAGAATAGTCAATTTCAAAGCTAAGGCGGAAGAGACCCGCGATCACTTCACCGTCAGGTTAGACAATGGCCAGTGGAAATATGCTTTCCTCCTGGGAATGGATGGCAATGCTCCGCAGATCCGGGACAGGAACAGAAAGATTGCATCAACTCTGTACAGCATTGGTTTGGCCACAAACAGCGAGCGCGAAGTCATTGAAATGATTATTAAACAGGACGAGGCTAACCGGGAGATCGCAGCGGACACACCCGAAGCTCTGACATTCAGCTCCTTGCTTGAGATCGTAGAGGAGACCTGGAAGCAGGAGGGCGTATTGCACAAGAACATGACCATGGGGCTGTTCTATTCGATCCTTGACGGTATAACGACTACCCAAGTCGCCCGGAGGTACAATCTGATCCTTACCGAGCAGGGGAACGCCACAAAGGACCCCGTCCTGACCAATAAGGTCACGGCGAACCTTAATGCTTTAGGACTGGTCTACCGGAGAGGGACCTCAAACAAAAGCTACATGAACCCGAGAGATCCCGCATTCGTTGCGAATTGGATGAGATGTTTGTCGAGGTATGCACCGAGACACTTAGCGAAGTATACTGCGCTGGTAGAAGATGGGCAATACCTCAAGCGTTAACTCAAAACCGCTTAGTTAATGCCTCTGTTAACTCTCTCAAAAATGAGCATCTGGCTATGTGTGAACATGCCTGCAATAGTTAACAGAGTTAACGATTTGGCGATAGTGCTAAAATTAGGGTGAACAGATGGGTAAACCCAATCGTGCCGCTAGGGTCAAGCGTGACCCCACAAGGAACTACTATCCTGAGGATCTCAGGAAGGTCAGACTCGGTTCAAGGCCTTTCAAAGCGGGAATACTTTACTATTCGATCCGGAAAGAAGCATACAATGTATCGACCACGTTAGATGAGAATTGCCGAAAACTTTACTATTTTGCAGATGTACTTCTGGAGCTTAAACAAGAAGGAAAGGTCAAAACCACTGACCCCCGGCATATAGGGAGGCAGGAGATAGAGGCCTTTTTGGTGTGGATGAGAAAGAGGAATCTTCAAGTCTCGACTCGGAAGTCGTATATCAAGATCATCAACGTTTATCTGATGTTCTGGGGGAATTACACACTTGATCTGATGAAGAAGAGACATGAGCTAAACTCGATACTTAAAGGCCAAGAGAACGATATCGAGTACATTGAGCAGGTGGATCTTCAGAGAATTTTTGATGTGATCCGAACATGGCCCGGGTATGAAGGCATTGTCCTGAGAGGATACATATCTCTGATATTCGGCATAGCCGGAAGACCAAAAGAGATAATTGATGCCTATGTGAAGGATGTCAACACCAAGGACTGGTTGTTTTACATAAGACACCCTAAGGGAGAGGGGTCATGGGGTAAAACAGAATGGATGCCGATAATCAGAGAGGATATGCACCCGATCATCACAGAATTCCTGAGGCAAAGGAAACAGTATCTCATGTCGAGGGGAGTGAGATCTCAATTCCTCTTTGTCAATCCGGAGACCGGTAAGCCATACAGTCTGAAACACATAAGGCAGCTGAAGTATGAAGTGGAGGATGTATCCGAGGTCAAATTTCAGCTTAAAGCGTTCAGGTCGACATACGCAACATTGACGTATGCTCACTCTCCGGATCTGGGCGGTGCGATAAGCAAGCAGCTCCGCCACTCTAACGAAGCGAACAGCAAGAAGTACTACATCTCGTACGAGAAAAAACAGGCCGCAAAACATCTTCAGAATGAGTGGCGGAAATCGCAAATCAAGTAACAGGGAAGTAATAGGTATTTTTACCCCTCTATTCAGCTCAGTTTTTGACGTACTGGCCCGCAAGAGTATAGTTTCGGATAGGCCCACCAATTTCACTAGCCAGATGTCATTTTCACAAACAGATTAGTTTTCTACACCAACAGCAGAAGTGGATGAGACAATGTATATTTTATCCATAGTATTGTTTTTGTTAACTTTGTTAACTTATACTTATTCTATTTAGTCTAATTATACCCTAGCCAGATAGTCAAAAAGTAACAAAATTAACACCGAGTTAACACTCCATTAACTCCCAGTTAACATCAGTCTTGCGTTAACATCGTACTTATTATTCTTACTCGCACAATATCCTCACGGTACCCTTTCGACGGCAGTTCGGACGGGCCGAGGAATATGAATGTATCAAACATCGAACATGAAAACGATGATCGCGGTCTTGATGACTGCCGTAATCGCAA
>JAIRYF010000013.1 GCA_031267895.1 Candidatus Methanoplasma glyptotermitis | reverse complement strand
TCCGAGAAAGATGCGGCAAGACTGAAGAAAGAGTACGTCGACTACATATCGAAGGATGTTCTGAACAGAGCAGTCACACTCGGATTCCCGGATGTGCAGCTTGAGACAGAATGGGTTTCCCAAATGAACCAGAAGATATTCAGTATATCTTTGGAAATTCAAAGCACTTCTACTGTTCGAAGGAGTTTAAAGATGTTTCAAATTTCAATATGAAAAATTATGGCCTGTGAGGCCGGTAATTTTTTTTTCAATTTTTATTTACTTGCGGCCAAATGTCTGCATCGGAGGTTCGGCCGGAATAAAGCAAAAATAGTCGACGATCAGGAATCCTCCCTATGGGTCCCTGCACCAGGGAACCTTCTCAGGAGCAGTATGCATATCAGTGAGGCTATGCATGTAATGGCGCAGAGAGCAAAAGACAGCGTATAGTCTCCGCCTGAGGTCAGTTCTGTCGACAGCAATGGAAATATCAGTGCGGATGCTCCGAAACCGATCATTACCAGACCGTAATTGCTCCCCATATTTTTGGTTCCGAAGTGATCGGATGTGACCGCTGTATATGTCCCCGCAGCACCCCCGAAACCAAAAGCGATCAATGCCAAACAGACCACAAACAGCATGTTTTCAGCAAATATGATAAGTATGATTCCGATAAGAGTGAACCCTGTTATCATAAGCAGTGCGGCCATCCGCCCGATACGGTCTGACATCCAAGTTATAAGCAGTCTGCCGGAGGCACTGCATATCCCCGTTATCATGACTCCCATGACCGCCAAAGAATCCGACAGTCCCCTTTCTACCCCCAAACTCATAAATAGAGGATTCAGCACAAAATACGCAGGCAGAACCAAGAACAGAGACATAGTGATCAGATAGAATGACCGTGTCTTCAGCATTTCTCTGGGAGTATACTGTTTTTGATTATTTGCCGATGATGCTTTCGATGCTACATAACCTTCCCGCGGATTGCTGATGAACAGCGACGCCGCCACACATATCACGAGAAACGCCGCACCGAAGACTCTGAATGTCGAGGACACACCAATGTCTGAGATAAGAATATTCGCCAGCGGTGCGAACAGAACTAATGAGAAACCGAATGCTCCGACCATCAGACCCGTAGCGAACCCGCGTCTGTTGTAGAACCACTTCTGTATCGGAGATACAGTGCACGTGTAGACGGTACCGACTCCGAATCCTCCGATGATTCCGTATGCGAGGTATATGAGATATGGGTAATCCGAATTTACAAGCGACGAGGCCAGAATGCCCAGAGACATCATCAGACTTCCGATAATACACATTTTCTTTGGTCCTATTCGATCCATGAAACGTCCGCCGATCAGGATTCCGGCCACGAATGCCACGAGCATGAATGATGCCGTCATGGCCGAGGCACCTGAACTCCAGTCAAGAAAATCCGCGACAGGTTGCTTGAACACACTCCACATATATATGATTCCGGCACAGAATTGTATTACCAGACCCGCAATCAGCACTGTATACCTGCTGCCCGTTTTCAAATGGCTGTCGATATCCAATTTTTCACTTCCTGACTGGTGTACACTCAAAGTATATATGAATTTTTATACACCAACGTACTCTAATGTACAATAAAAGGAAAGCTAAGTGGTTTAGAAAGGGTTCACGAGCCTCTTGAGATAGAGCTTGCTATGTTTGCCGTCTCGGCCATCTCGGCGTTGATCATTTTATCTGCCTTGGCAAGTCTCTCTTTGATCTCGGCCTCTTTGGGTATGGGACCCAGTATATCATCTATGTCTCCGAATATCTTCTCGACATCTTTCAGTGAAGACACAGGTCTGTCGGGGACATTCGATGCCGTGCCCATATACTCCGAGATTCCATCCATGAGTTTTGTAACTTCCATCGGGAAGAATATCTTGGACGATTCGCCCTGACCTACGCTTTTGAGCGTTTCCATGGAGAGTACGGAAAGTGCCTTGGAATCCAGCGATGCAGCACCCACAGATATTACTCTGAGTCTCTGGGCCTCTCCCTGGCTTTCCAATATCAAAGCGACTTTCTTTCCCTCAGCCTCAAGCACCATCGACTGCTGAAGACCTTCTGCCTCCAGTATCCTGGATTTCTTTTTACCCTCAGCTTCCAGGATGGCGGCCTTTTTCAGACCGTCTGCCTGAAGTATAGCTGCACGTCTTCTCCTCTCCGCGGATGTCTGTTCCTCCATAGATTCTTTGACTCTCTGTGCCGGATCAACTTCTCTGATTTCGACACTCTCGACCTTTACGCCCCATTTGTCTGTGTTTTCATCCAGAGTGTCCCTGAGCTGTGAGTTGATCTTCTCTCTGTTTGAAAGTATTTCATCCAGATCCATCTCGCCGATTATTGATCTCAGAGTGGTCTGCGCAAGATTCACAGTCGCGAATCTGTAGTTTACTATCTCAAAGAATGCGTTGCGGGGATCCGTTACCTTAATGTAGACGACGGCATCAACGCTGACAGGAGAGTTATCTTTTGTGATAACTTCTTGGCTGGGAACATCCAACACCTGTGTACGCAAATCCAGTTTCACAACCGAGCTGATCACGGGGAAGACAAAGTTCAATCCCTGATTAAGGATTCTTATGAACTTTCCAAGCCTCATGTAGACTCCCTGTTCGTACGGCTGAATGATCCTGACCCCGCTCAATACTATAGCAATAAGAGCGATGATGAGAACGACCACCAACCCATAGATCCAATCTTCCATATTTATCTCCAGATGTGTATAGTGTAATAGATATAAAAAGAAGTCAACTGTACCCAGTCATCCACATAAACGGTGAACTCCGCACACATCTTATAAGAGACAGATGTAGTCCAATCGCTCAAAAAGTTTCAGACATGCTGCAGGTACACAGTAATGGCAGCTTATGTGTCTTTTAGCTTGACTTTTATGTGGACGCCTTCCGCGTCATACACGACAACTTTTGTACCGACGGCGATCGGCGTGTCCGATGTCGCACTCCAAATGTCGGAACCGATCTTGACTTTGCCTTTGAGGTTACCGGGTTCCACGCCGGATGTGACTGTTCCGTTCCTGCCGATAAGAGAGGAAATGACCGTTGTTGTCGGGGGCTCAGGTTTGGCCAAAAACCGATATCCCTTTATTGTTACGCTTGTCACCGCAAGCGTGACTGCAACTGCGGTCGCCGGCAGATACCATGTGTCAAAGAAACCATCTATGAAGTATCCCATGAGACCTATTATCACCAAGACCGCTCCCGGTATCACTGCAAAAACCCCTGGTGTCAGTGCCTCTATCGTCAGCAGAATCAGCCCGATTATCATGAGAATTATTGCGATTGTCCCCGGGTCCATGGCGGAGGGTATGTACTATACGACTATATAATTGTCGAAAAACGATCACCTTCCGGAGAGTTTCGGAAATTGATCCGAACCGTGCTCCGACGACTGAAAAATATCACACCTATTTCAACAAAACTTTCCATTCTGCGGCTTTGGAGTACCACATAGAAATAGAATTCATTGATTACAGGTACAGAAATGTGTGTTCCTCTCCCCCCCCCCTCGGAGACCCTGAGATGAAGAGGGTAATTCCTTTCGAAGAATCTGCATTCATGAGTTTTTATTTCTATTGTTGCGGATGTAAGGTGCGCACGAGTGCGTCAATATACAACGTATACTGCGCTGTGTCTGTCTCGGCAGAATACTGCATCATTGACAGAGAAACTGCCCGTCGCTCTGCTTCCCGCGCACCTCCGGCCGCACGGTGCATCGGCTTTTTTGTGCCTTCCGCTGTACGTTCGCATGAATCTTCTTTCAGCGGCCACCGTATCTGCAATCGTCACAGTATCCAACCGCTGACCTGAACACCTCATCGCGAACTGCCGGCTGATGTGCGGGACCAGTCGGCCGTAGGATTCCCGGAGAGTTTCACTTAGTCTTGCAGGATACTTTTTCAAGCTTTTCCTTCATTTCCCTGACTTCTCCCTCCCCGTGCTCAAAGAGTTCTTTTTCCTTGGGATCAAGGTGTATCAGAAGTGACAGGAGTTCTCCCATGTGTTCTTTTTCCTCGTCGCGTATATCTCTCAAGACTTTCTTTGCGAGGACGTTATCGGTCGCTTCCGCATGCGCATCGTACAGATATATCGCTTCCAGCTCACCGGCGAGGTCCAGTCTTATAGCATTGGCGAGTTCCTGATCGGTCATCTTTTTGTTAACGTTTCCCACAAAGGGGTCAGCAAAATTCGGCACTTCAAATCACCTTAACCGAAGAGAGATCTGCAAGTAGAAATATATTGTCTAAATATGTCCGAAGGATGTTGTAAGATTTTCCGGTCTTCACTGCATATTCTGCATCCAAAGTCCCATTATTCTGTCATAAGTGGCACCGTGATGGAGTTTTGTGACTCTCATCATGCTCACCATCCCGAATACATTCTCCCAGGCATCTATATTTTCCGACAGTACGCACACATTCCCTTCAGAAATTCCGAGTCTCATCAGAACAGATAATCCCTCACAGTCGGTCTCAGAGATCGGACCACAGATATTTCATGTCTTCCCGATAGACTATTTTCGTGAACAGAAACGTCCATTTCCGAATGCCCGGCCGCATTTATTCTGTCTCCGCCGGTGTCATCTTGAGTCCGATCACGCCGCCGACGATTACTGCAAGGAACACTGCCGTTACAAGATTCAAAGTCTCCAGTCCGAGTATCGCCGAGACAGCTATCGTCCCAACCACACCGAGGCCGATCCACACAGTGTACGCTGTACTTACCGGGATGGCGGCCTTCATCGAGAAGGACAGACACCATATACTGAGGAACAGGAATACTATGACGACCGCGTCCCAGAACACGTTTACAAATCCATCGGTGTAGTCCAGGCCGATTGCCCATACTATCTGAAGAATTCCTCCGAGTATGATTGCTAACCATCCGAATTTTTCTCCTACTTCGTTCATATAATCCCTCCGGATGAAAGCCTAATGCCAATTATTCCTATCACTATCATTGATACAAAGGTCAATCTCTTCACAGTCAGAGTCTCTTTGTAGAGGACAGCACCCAGACCTACGACTATAACGGCACCGATGCCGGCCAGCAATGCATAAGATATGCCGGGGCCGATTTCGGCAACGGCGAGAGCCAACAGATACAGGCATGCCATTAATGCCAGAACGGTCACGATCCCCCAGGATATCTTTTTGAAGTTATTCGATTTTTCAAGAGTTATTACCCAGCACGGTTCCAAAATACTTGCCGCGATGAGATATATCCATCCTAATTCCATGAGCCGTAACCCTGGTACCAGCATATAATATTTCTCCGTTGTTTGTCGTTTTCGTATATATGGTACAGAGATACACAAAACTTCACTTATTGACACGGTACGGTTTCCTCCGAGGTTCATTTTTTCGATGTATTTCTGCATTCTTCAGCGGACGTCGAAGACGGAAAAGTTCTTCGTATTTGCGAATAAACACAGTCAATGCGATAACAGTCCGGAAAGGAACCGCCCGTGCGAAAACTGAGGGAATGACAGGGCGACTGAAACAATACATTCACAACGTAAGCTACGCGAATACTGATAAAAACGGACGTGATCTCGGGCCTGCGGATCGACTCTTAATGCGATAATTTGCGTTTGGTACCGCGCGCTTTATCACATACGGGGTATAACCTGAAACCGACTTTTGCGGAACATAATGGTGGACAAGGCGAGATTCGAACTCGCGACTTCTGCCTTGCGAAGGCAGCGATCTACCGGGCTGATCTACTTGCCCATTATACGACGCCACAGTTCCGCATAGGATATAAATGTTGTCTGAAGGGAATGCGGCATTATCAGAGCATTCTCTCATACACCCGGCATAACGAATGTTCCAGAAACATTCTCCGTTGGCATCGTTCCCCCCCCCCGGCAAAAGTTCATACGATAACATGCAGCCTGCGTCAGATAAGCAGTGTGAAATACTTTGTAATTGATCCGCTGGGCAGTGGGACATAAATATGGCAAAGATAACTGATGATATGAAAGCTATTTTCGGAAATGCCGGGATATATTCGTTTGCGACTGCATCCAAAGACGGGATACCAAATGTCGTTCCGATTGGCATGCTGATTCCCCAGCCGGACGGGGAGACCGTATGGGTTGTGGACAACTTCATGGATAAGACGATATCCAATGTGAAGGAGAATCCGAACGCTGCGTTCTATATCTGGGACCCGAAGTCTGCCGATTCGTATCAGATAAAGGGGACTGTGACTGTCGAGAACTCCGGCGATGACTACGAGAAGACTGTGAAGTACGCTCACGAAAGAAAGGAAACTCTTCCGGCAAAGAACCTTCTGAAGATGAAGATCACCGATATCTACTACGTTACACCGGGCCCGAAGGCCGGAAAGAAGGTCTGAATTCAGTCGTCCTTATCCTCATCTTTCACGTACTGAGTGACCCATCCGATCGCGGCGGCGAACGGTATGAACAGCAGGTATGCGAGGCTGTTGTTGACTGTGTATGCCATAGCAAATATCGCCACACCCGCCACGGTACCGAACACCGCCCCATATTTCATACTGGTTTTTTTCCTCGCTGAAATCATGGCAGTATCCTCCTGCCAAGCAACTCTTCCGCTGCCGAGACCATCTTGTCGACTGTTTCTCCTGCGCTTCCGGTGTAGTTCGCGGGATTCATGACGGATGTGATCTCTTCTTCGGTCATAGCATTCCTTACACAGTCCATCTCCAGCAGAGCTTCTCTCAGGTCGATGCCTCTGCTGGCGGCGGCCATTGATGCTTCTCTCACGATCTCGTGCGCATCCTGTCTCCCGATGCCTTTTTCGGTGAGTCTCATCATAATCGGTTCGGCCATTATAAGGCCCCGTGCGGATTCGATATTCTGCAGCATCCTGTCCGCATGTATTTCAAGTCCCAGAAATACCCTGTTCATCTTCAGGAGCATTTCATCCAGAAGAATGAACACATGAGGTATTGTGAACCTCTCGGCAGACGAATTCGACAGGTCCCTCTCGTGCCAGAGTACCTGATTCTCAAATGTCGGGATGACGAAACCTCTCACTATTCTGGCCAGCCCCGTGACATTCTCCGAGTTGATGGGGTTTCTTTTTTGAGCCATGGTTGAGCTTCCGACCTGCTTTTTCGCATCGAAAGGTTCCGATGCTTCGGCTATCTCGGACCTCTGAAGGTTCCTTATCTCGGTTCCGTACCTCTCGAGCGAAGTGGCAATATTCGCCAGGAGACATATCAGTTCGGTGTATCTGTCGCGTCCGACAACCTGGGTGGCGGCCGGTTCGTATGTGAGACCGAGGTCCTGCATCACCAATATCTGAATTCTGCCGGAGTTCTTTCCGAGAGCAGCGCCGGTGCCGACGGCACCCGACATCTTCCCCGCGCAGGCGCGGGGTGCGGCTTCAGACAGTCTTTCTCTGTGCCTGATCATTTCTGCGATATATCCGGCAACCTTGAATCCAAATGTTATGGGGATAGCAAACTGAGCATGCGTTCTTCCCATCTCCAGCGTATCTCTTTCTCTCTTTGCTACAGTTGCGAACGTATACAGAAGTTCATCAACATCATCCTGTATGATCTCCAGTGCAGACCTTATCTGGAGTGCGGCCGCAGTATCGATTATATCATTGGATGTCGCTCCCAGATGCACATACTTGCCGGCATCTCCTCTGCACTGCTCGGTCATGGCCCTGACCATTGCCATCAGATCATGGTTGGTTTCTTTCTCGATCTCTTTTATGCGGTCCAAATCTACAACATCGGTCAATGCCACTCTGGCGATCTCTTCCGCATCGGACATGCTTATCGTGCCCAAAGACGCGTGTGCCCTCGCAAGTGCGGCTTCGACCTTCATTTGGTACCTGGTTCGGCCTTCTTCGGAAAAAATGGTTTTCATTTCGCTGCGGCCGTATCTGTAGTCGAGAGGACAAATAGAATCTTCCATCTGATATCGTACATCAGATTGAATAACATTATTTATATTCTATGAACGGCGGATGCCTCAGCCAAACACATAAAACCGCGATCTCGGCACAGCCGCACGCAGGCAGAAACCCTTATAAAGGATACTTTTATATGTCGCCTTGAAAGTGGGCCATACTTCGAATTATGGCTAAGTTGAACGACTAAGTGATGAATTATGGATGAGTTTGTGGAGGAAGTACAACAGGTCGATTTTCAGGAAGCGCAGCAGTCGGTGTCGGAAGACGCTGACGCTCTTGAAGAACAGGAAGCCGTGATTGAAGAGCCTTCGGCCCTGACGGCCGATGAGCAGGCGGACGAGGATACATCTCCTGACGGAGAGGAATCCGAAGATGAAGAAAAGCCCGTATCGGCAGAGGAACTTGAGGACCTTGAACAGAAACGCAGCATTCTCAACAACAACGCAGAAAGGCACAGACGCGTAAGGGATGAACTCAACAGCCAGACCAAAGAGTGGAAGTCGAAGAGAGATTCCCTGAACTCGGGTGTCCGTGAACTTGTGGAAGAGGCCGGAAAGTGCAGAGAAGCGCGCGATTCATTCAACCAGAAGGTCAGAGAGACCAAAGTGGTCAGGGACGAGTGGAACCAGAAGGTCACCGTCCTAAAGGAGCAGATTGCCCACCTCAGGCCCGAGAGATCCAGCGACGACAGGAACGAAGTGCCTGTAAAACAACTCAAGAAGCAGCTTCAGGACCTGATTCACAAACAGGAAACAAGTACGCTTGGAATGGACAAAGAAAAGGAGATCGTTAAACAGATCTCCGTAATTGCCAAGCAGATAGATGAGAGAGACAGATCCTATGAGCAGAGCGGAGAGATCAGAGAAATCATCCAGCAGCTCAGAGATGCTAAGGTCCAGGCCGAGGACGCACACCGTCAGGTGTCAGAATATGCAGAGGCCGCTCAGAACTCTCATGACAAGATGCTTAAATTCTATGAGGAAGCCGATACCATAAGGAAAGAGGCTGATGCCGCACAGGCGAAGTTCATTGAATGCAAGCATGCCGCCGACGAAGAGCACAAGAAGCACATCGAGCAGATAAAATCCGTTCACGAAATGGATAAAAACGTCACCGGCATAAGGAACAAAAAGACCACGGCCAGAAAGAGAAAGATAGACTCCGAATCCAAGAGAGAGGCAAAGGAGATCTTCGAACGGTTCAAGGCCGGAGAGAAACTCAGCACCGACAACCTGATGGCCCTCCAGAAATCAGGTTATCTCTGAGACAAAAATCCCGCTCCGGCGGGGTTCCCCAAACCCATTACCAATTTATTACATATGCTTCTGTTTGCATTACTTAGAAAATGTTTATATAGATTCTCAACCAATCGGTATCTACGGGGAAAAGGTCGGTCCTGTAGAGTGCATCCCATCCCTTCTGACTGGCTGACCTGTTCCCGCACTTTTACCATTGCCCTGAAATAATATCGGGGCGTTGGCAGGTTTGGTCTTATGGCTTTGGATGGATTGGGGAAATCACTCAGAGGTGTCATATCGCGCATCGGGAGTTCATCGGTTGTTGATGAAGAACTCATCAGAGAGGTATCGAAAGAACTCCAGCGGGCACTGTTGCAGGCGGATGTCAACGTACAGTTGGTACTGGAACTCACGAACAGGATACAGGAACGAGCTCTGAACGAGAAACCACCGGCAGGAAAAACGTCCAAAGATCATGTCATAGGCATAATATTCAAAGAGCTTGTGTCGCTTCTTGACAACGGAGGCGGGTTGGAACTCAAACCGCAGACGATCATGATGGTAGGTCTTTACGGCCAGGGCAAGACCACTACAACAGGAAAACTGGCGCAGTATCTATCTAAAAAGGGATTCAGCGTGGGGCTTATAGGTGCGGATGTATACAGGCCCGGTGCATTGGATCAGCTGCGTCAGCTGGGAGAGAAGATAAACGCAGAGGTTTACGGGGAACCCGGGAATAACAATGCGGCCGAGATCGTGAAGAACGGTATGGCGAAATTTGCCGACAAGAAGATCAGGATCGTAGATACATCAGGACGGCACGCACTGGAAGATGACCTTATACAGGAATTAAAAGACATAGCGGAAGCGGCCAGACCCGATGAAAGGATACTCGTTCTGGATTCTCAGGTCGGACAGCAGGCGGGACCCCAGGCTGACGCGTTCAATAAAGCGGTCGGTGTGACCGCAGTCATACTCACAAAAATGGACGGTACCGCTAAGGGAGGCGGTGCCCTGTCGGCGGTTGCCGGGACAGATGCCAGAATAGTGTTCATAGGTACAGGTGAACACATACGCGACCTAGAGCCGTTCGATGCGGACAAATTCATATCAAGACTGCTCGGCATGGGAGATCTGGCATCTTTGGTTCGGATGGCCAAGGACGAAATAGGCGATGATGAAGGCATGGAACGGCTGGCCCGGAACATGCTGTCCGGAAGATTCACACTTTCGGATATGTATCAGCAGATGGCGGCAGTCGGCAAAATGGGAACCCTTCAGAAAATAGTCTCTATGGTGCCGGGACTCAGCAACATGGAGGATAAAATCAACTACGAAGAATCCCAAAAGAGAATTTCAATGTACAAAGTTATATTAGATTCTATGACGAAAGAAGAAAAAGACGAACCGAATCTCATAAAAGGAAAGCGCATAGAGAGAATAGCAAATGGTGCAGGTGTTTCCGCAAGCGAGGTGAAGGGTCTGCTGAAACAGTACGCTCAAAGCAAAAAAATGATGGGGTCTATCGGAAAGGACCGTAAGATGCGCAAGCAACTTATGAAACAAATGGGAAACATGGATCTTGACGGGCTTCAGTGATCAAATGAGATACTTTGTGATAGTAGGCCATAAAGCTGTCACCACGGGAGACTTCAAGCTTGACGACATCTCCGGCGGGGCGGGCCGTTTGGATATACTTGTGAGGTGTGTGAATTCCGCCTTCTTCCTGAGCCATGACGTGAGGAGGGATACGCAGCTTTATTTGGTTCTTCAGGGAGGCCGCGATGCCCCCAAGACAGTAAGATTCTCCGGAACGGATGTAAGATATCTTAATCCTGACGAGCGAAGCACCTCTTCCCTGATAAGAAATGCACTTCTGAAGAAGATACCGGAGGGCGATGAAACAAAATCATCGCCAGGTGTGTATGTGTCAAAGATGTCGTTCGGAGATGTCGTATCTCTTCTGTCAAAAAAGGGAAATATCGTATATCTGAAAGAGGATGGCACCGACATCAGAGAATGCGCTGTACCTCAGGACCCCGTGTTTATTATCAGCGACAACACAGACCTTACGGCCGAGGAGGAGGAACTATTGCATTCCTATTCCGGAAACACCGTTTCTTTAGGCCCCCACAGTCTGCACGCGGACCACTGCATCATCCTTGTTCACAACGAAATGGACAGAAGTCTATCCTGAATCTTTTTATTTCAAACAGTTCATTAGGGCACATGATCGATCAGCCCGAGAAGATACCGCAGCACAGACACTGCCGCAACTGCGGTAAAGCTTTCGCGGGGGACGGGCAGTTTTGCGGCGAGGAATGCAAAGGGTCCGCCGGAACAGACGCAAAGAAGAAAATAAGGAAGCTGTTTTTTGCCTGGATACTGATAGTGGGTGTTACCGTCGCCGTGGTTGCGGTATACTATCTGGCGCGATGAGGGTCTTCCCAGATATTTATTCGGAATATGGAGGTGCCGAATGAGATCTGTGGTTGCCGGTACTTTCAACGTCCTGCACGAGGGACATAAACAGCTGATACAGAAAGCCTTCGAAACCGGCGACGAGGTTATCGTGGGCATAACCTCGGATGAAATGGCTTCCAGGAGCAGAGACGAAACGATCGCGCTTGGCATCCGCATGAAAGAACTGAAATCTTTCCTGAGATCAATGGACAAACCATGGGAAGTCGTGGAGATCGAAGACATATACGGACCGAAAGAAAAGATCGATACGGCAGACATCCTTGTCGTATCCGAAGAGACAGAAAAAAACGGAGAACTGCTGAACAGCGAACGCGCGTCTCGGGGAATAAAACCGCTTGAGGTCATCAAGGTTCCCATTCTCCGGGCATACGATGATCAAAAAATAAGCTCTACAGGAATAATGAACGGCAGTTACTCCAGAAACGGCAGCTGCAACGCGATAAAAATTGCGGTCGGATCGCTCAACAGAATCAAAATCGAAGCGGTCAGAACGGTTATGGAGAAGATATTCGAAAATGCCGTCTTAATCCCATGCGATGCGAAGAGCAATGTTCCTGAACAGCCCAGAGGATCGGAAACCCGAAAAGGAGCGATAAACCGTGCCACAAATGCTATCGGAGACAATGATCTGTCGGTGGGGATAGAGGCGGGAGTATTCGAAACGGACGACGGCCTGTATGATTTTCAGTATTGTGCTGTGCTTGACAGGAAAGGCCGTATAACCATCGGTGTCGGACCCGGTTTCAGATATCCTGACGATGTGGCGGAACTTGTATCGGGGGGCATGACAGTAGGAGAAGCCGTCTTGATTCTGCACGGCTGTCCGGATATCGGAAAGAAACAGGGGGCGGTCGGGTTGCTGAGCAGAGGATTGCTGGATCGAAAGACACTTACGGAACAGGCTGTGACCGCCGCGATGATTCCTCGCATGGAGGAGCTATGGCCTCGGATATAAGAAAAGCCGAGACAGGTTCTCCTTACCTGACCGACGAGTCCAAGATGGTCGGCAGTGCGGACAATATAATCATCCCCGAGACCGAAGAGGATGTTATCAAGATAACAGAAGAGCATTTTGCATGCGGCAGACCGATCACCATATCCGGAATGAGGACGGGCATGTGCGGAGGGTGTGTTCCGTTCGGAGGCGATGTCCTCTCAACGGAGAAACTCAATAAGGTCATCGGAATAGGGAGGGACGAAAGAGGATACTATGTCCGGGTGCAGCCAGCCGTCACCGTCAGGGAATTAAACGAGGTCCTGAGGAAGAAATTATACACAGATCTTACTGACATAACGGAAAATGCGGTCGGCAGTCTGCTCGGCGAGGGTACGGATTTCTTCTACCCCGTTGACCCTACAGAACTGAACAGTTCGCTCGGGGGCAACATTGCAGTCAATTCCTCCGGCCCCCGCACTTTGAAATACGGTCCGACGAGAAATTGGGTCAGAAGAATCAGGGCAGTGCTCGCGGACGGATGCGTTATGGACATAAAAAGAACAGACATAACGGCAGAAGGACGGATGTTAAGATTCAGAACTTCAAAGGGGGAACGGGAAGTGCCGCTGCCCTCTTACGATTACAACATGAATGTCAAGAACTCCACGGGTATAATGGCGAAGGATGGCATGGATATGGTGGATCTGTTCATCGGAAGCGAAGGTATATTCGGGACGGTGACGGAAGCTGATCTTTACATCGTGCCGTGGCATCCTCTTATATCGAACATATTTTTTTTCCCGAATGACAGTTCAGCGTATTTGTTCGTTGAAAAAATCCAGAAATCTGATATAAACCCGGAATTTTTGGAATATTTTGACTCCGGTTCCCTGAACCTCCTAAGAACAGCGGCGGAGAAAGATCCGAATCTGAATTCCATGCCCGGCATTCCGGACGGGGCCGGATCCGCCGTGTTCATGGATCTGCCGATGGATGACACCCTGATGTCGAATTACAGAAAAATCGAAATACTTTCCAAATCAAACGGCGGGTCCCTCGAGAACAGCTGGTGCGGACATGAACTTCGCGACAGGGAGAAATTCTTCGGGTTCAGGCATTCTGTGCCTCAAATCATCTTCGAATATGTCGCAGGATTGAAAGGAAAGGTACCAAAAATACACAAAATGGGCACAGATATGTCGGTTCCGCTGAAAAATCTCGGCAGGATGATGACAGTCTACTCAAAAACATTGGACAGATACGGTCTTGAACACGTAACCTTCGGCCACATAGGCAACGGCCATCTGCATGTTGAGATAATACTCAAAGACATGGATAATTTAACGAAAGCAAAGGAAGCGTACAGAGAACTTGCCATCAAGGCAATAAGATTGGGCGGGTCGCCGAGTGCCGAACATGGAATAGGGAAGATAAAAAGAGAATATGTGGAACTGATGTACGGAAAAAAAGGGACTGAAGAGATGAAAAAAACAAAAGAGGCCATGGACCCGAGATGGATACTCTGCCCTGGAAACATGGTGGAAAAATGAGATTCGTCGTTTTTGTCAAACAGGTACCCGATACGTCCGCCGTATGCACGGATATTAACGGTAATTTGATAAGGGAAGGAGTACCGTCGATACTGAATCCGTACTGCGAATCAGCCCTGAATATGGCATGCGGAGTAAAGAAGGACGGCGATGTGATAACTGCCGTGTCAATGGGTCCGCCGCAGGCGGAAAATGCACTGTTCAGATGTCTCGAACTCGGAGCAGATGAAGCCTTTCTGCTCACCGACAGAGCCTTTGCCGGGGCGGACGTTCATGCTACCGTGAGGACACTCTCCGCTTTTGTTAAAAAATTCATTCCGGATTATGATCTTATATTCTGCGGCAAGCAGGCTGCGGACGGAGATACGGCACAGGTTCCGGCTGAACTCGCTTATATGCTGGGCTGCGGACAATTCTGCTATACACAGAAACTCACACTGTCCGGCGAATGGAAAGCCGTTCAGAATTACGGCAGCGAAGTAAGGGAGTGCATCATCGGAAAAGGCGATCTTCTGTCGGTTTCCGACGAAGAGATCGGCTTCAGGTTGCCGTCCGCGGCCGACTACATCAGAGCTGCCGGAATCGAAATAAAAAAACTGAACATAGCAGACATAGGGTTGGATACATTCTCGGTCGGTCTCAAAGGTTCAAAGACGAAGATAGTGTCCGCCACGCCATCGAAGGTCAGCAGGAGAGGTGCAGTGACTGACGGCAGCGATCCCGCGAAAGCGGCAGAACACATCAGGGATGCAATAATATGAACAATAGCTGCCGGGACTGCGGACAGAGCGGGGAGTGCAGACTCCCGCCGGGGATGCTCGAGCAGTACGATCTCGGCACACCGACCGCTGACGGACTGATGATATGGCTCGAAGTGTCCAGACATGCCGGCGTTTTTCTGGAATCTTCGTCTCTGGAGATACTCAGCAAAGCCAGGGAAATATATGACGGAAGGATATTTGGGGTAGTTTTCGGAGATATCGAACTGAAACCCCTTTATGCCGAGGCATTCTCGTATGGTGTGGATACCTTATACCATGTGAAAGACAGGAGACTCATCGATTTCCATCCCGAGGCATATTGCGAGTCGATGAAAGAAATCGCAGAGCGCATAAATCCATCGATAATACTGATGGGCGCAACACCCCGCGGAAGGGAGACCGCGCCGCGTCTGGCTGCATCTCTGGGAGCCGGTCTGACGGCAGACTGCACCGAGCTGTCGATTGAAGGTACGGTCCTCCGGATGACGAGACCCGCATTCGGGGGCAGTCTGATGGCTGAGATAGTATCCAATTCCGTGCCGCAGATGGCCACGGTGAGGCCTGGTACTTTTCCTCTGAAGAAAGCATCCGGCAACACGGCAGGTACCGTGATTTACCGGCAGTATGGAGGCAATTCATTTAAGACTATCATAGGTTCTGAAAAAAGATATTCTGATGAAAAAGACATAACAGAGGCGAAGATACTCGTCTCTCTGGGCAGCGGAATCAGGAACAGAGAAGCAATATGCATCGCAGAATCGGTAGCAAAGAAACTGGGCGGCATGGTATCGTGTTCCAGGACACTTGTGGATAAGGGGTGGTTTCCTCAGATAAAACAGGTCGGTCAGTCCGGGAGAAATGTTTCTCCGGAGATATATTTGGCGTTCGGGATATCGGGATCGATACAGCACAAGGCCGGCATCATGACTGCAAGAAAAATAATCGCAATCAATAAAGATCCGGATGCGCCCATAAAGGACATAGCGGACGAAATGATCATCGGCGATGCCGAGAGCATACTGAAAGAGCTGGATCGGATATTATGACCGGCTTTTGACGAGAGATATTGCTTTTTCAAGAACCTTCTCTGCGTGTCCGGACACTTTAATCCCTTTCCACGCAGCTTCCACCGTGCCGTCTCTGCCGACGATGAATGTGGACCTCACGGTTCCCTTGACAGATCGGCCGTACATTATTTTGTCTCTCCAGACATCTGTTTTTTCCATAAGATCGTGTTCGGAATCACTGAGGAGTTTAATCTTCAGCGAATTTTTTTCTCTGAACTTTGAGTGCGATGCGGCACTGTCTTTGCTGATCCCGATTACAGGTATGTTCCTGAGCATGAATTTCGGATACAGCGCAGAGAAATCGACCGCCTCTTCGGTACAGCCCGGGCTTCCGTCCTTCGAATAGAAGTATATCACATATCTGATGCCTTCCAGGGACTTGCTGTCAAAGGTCTCTCCGTTCTCATCGTTCAGCACAAATCCGGGGAACCTGTCTCCTACATTCATACTATCAAAACAAACTCCCGGTTTTTTCTCCTATTATTTCAGACAGATCAATCTCGAACATCGCAACAGGGTGCGTTATGCCGTAATCCGTCACGACCTCGGGGGAGACCTCTCCGAAGAAACCGATATTTCGATTCCCTAAGGAGATAAAGGCACCTCTTCCGTCAACGAACGTTCTGTATCCGCAGACGGATACTCCGTGTTCGATGTTCATTTCCCTTGCCACAGCGTCGGTAATCGATTTAATTTCGGTAAAGGGGGTTTTTGATGCCGTCATCATACCGCAGAGATGCGGCACGGTGAGATGTTCTTCGGACACGAAACCGACCTCGAATATCTTTTGAGGAAGGTCTCTGTGTCTGTTGTGTCTCAGTATCTTCATCAGGCTTGGCATGAGATATGATCTTAGGCACGTGTGATCCTCTGTTATCGGGTTGGTTATGCAGGTGGATGTCTTTGCCGGAAGCCCCGATATTTCAAATTCGTCCTCCTGGTTGCTCAGTGTCAGAGTAGTGACCTCGGTGAACCCGAGCCCGATCATAATATCCCGTATCTTATCGGATATCGATGTACTCTTCCCTGATTTTCCCATCGTCTGAATGGATGAATACGGGCCGCCGAAACGTTCGAACCCGTATCCGATGGCAACATCTTCGAATATGTCCACTTTGTGCATTATATCAAGCCTGGTGGACGGTACGGAAACAGTAACATCGTCGCCGCTGACCGAGACGTTCATGCCCATTTTTCTGACAGATTCCTCGATACCTTTTTTATCAAGACTGATTCCGAGAAATCTGTTGCATTTCCTCATAGACAGCGACGACAACGTTTCGGTCAGATCGGGAGAGTGTCCGTATCCTTCTATATTCACTTTGAATATTTTTCCGCCGCGTTCGGCAAGTGCTGTTGTGACGATATCCAATGCACCCTTTACTGCTTTTCTGTCGTTGCCGGTCACGTCTATGAAAACATTTCTGGTTTTGGCAGTGACTGCAGTCAGGGCACCGTTTATTATGGGCGGGAATGAGAGAACATTTCCGTTTCTGTCGAAAATGATAGGATATTTTTCCTTTCCGTCAAGGAGGTGTGCGTATTCCTTCCCTTTATCATGAGATATGAGTATCTCTTTCAGGTCCATCCTTTCGGTGTGGTTCAGAGGGACGAATGAAATTTCGTCAGGTCTTACGGCTGTGTACCTGAACGGCGGCGAAACCTTATCGAGATCATGTATTCCGATGGCCAGTTTACTTCTTTTCCTTCCGATAGTCATATGCAATTTTTCCTGAAGTTCCATGACGGATCTTATCAGATCATCGGATACCTCAAGATCTTTCACAACCGCACATGCGAAAAAAGGTCTCACTCCGAGTACGGAAGGATCGACGGCTGCGGCATAATCGGAATCATTCACACAGTATTTCTTCAGTCCGGGTTCGATACCGAGGAACGCGCGGAGTGCCCTGGCAAGGCCTTCCACAGAGAAAAGATCCGGTCTGTCCGGAAAGAATTCTACGGACATCTCTTCGCATTCTCCCTCTGTCTGATGCATATCCGCACCTATCAGAGGGATCCTCTCTATGAGTACATCATGCGGAACCATCTGCCCCAGAAGAGAGCACAGATCGCTGTATCTGAAATTTATCACCGGCATATTATCAGCGTCCCAGTTCCTGATGTGCCTTTCCTAAGTGGCCTGCAGCCTGTGCAGACAGCGTTGACAGTTCACCGGCAAGTACGGCGGCCGCAACTATTTCCGCCAGCTTTTTGGATTTCTCATCGCCCAGACAGCCTATCATGGCAAGTGCCTCGGATTGTGAGGGCAGTCTTGTCCCTCCGCCGACGGTCCCCACCTCCACTGACGGCATCCTGATTGCGATGTAAAGGTCGCCGTTTACGTTCTCGCACATAGTAGTCGTCATACTCCCGCTCACAACCTGAGCGGGGTCCTGTCCCGTTGCGATGTACACTGCGGCAACCATATTTGCGGCATGGGCATTCGCCCCCAGGGTGACAGACAAAGAACTGCCTACGAGATTCTTTCTCATGTTAGTCTCGACGATCGACTCGGTTGAGGCGTGAAGTCTCTTTTCGACTGTATCTTTGGGTATCAGAGCCTCGGCGATGACAGTCTTACCCCTTCCTCTGATCATGTTTATTGCTGCCGGTTTCTTGTCGCTGCACATGTTTCCGGAGACAGAAACCATTATTGCGCCTGTGTGTTTCTCTATTTCTTTGGAGACTGCTTCCGTAGCTATGGTTATCATGTTCATACCCATCGCATCGCCGGTTTCATAAGTAAAACGTATGAAAAGATTCCTTCCCGCAGGGAATGATTCCACGGAAATGAGTTTTCCGTGGGCTGTCGTCGTGTTTACCACTGATGAGAGCATCTCTGTGTTATTCCCTATCCATTCTATGATTTCTGTACAGTGGTCAAGACCGTTCGTCCTGAATACCGGTGCTCTGGTCATCCCATCCTGAAACACCCGGACCCTGGCACCGCCTCCGTCATTTATCACCGACATGCCTCTCGATACCGATGCAGTGAGTGCTCCTTCTGTTGTTGCCAGAGGAACGATAAACTCTCCTTTCGCATTGTCCCCGTTTATTATGATGGGGCCTGCAAAACCGAGAGGTATTTGCGTGGCACCTATCATGTTTTCTATGTTCTTGGACGCTTTCTCGGAATTGAAGCAGTACTTGGATATGTTTTCGAGGCTGGTCCCGGTGAACTTCTCCACCGCCTCCCGTCTTTCGTCCACATCGGCATGAGAGTATCCTCTGTTCTTCAGACCCCTCTTTTCTTCCATATCCCCCCATTGGTTTTTCGATAATATAACTATCGAACATTATAATACGAAGATTGGCTATTGACAGACATGAGCGGGACGTCCGAGAAGATAAGGCAGATTGTCCCAAACCCGATGGCCTATCTCAAGACGGTCATCAGTCTGGACGAAGATACAAAACATGACAAATTGGACCGGATGATCACAAAGATACTTCCTGTTTTTGTGGCAATATGTTCTCTGTTCAGCATCCTCCTGATAATTTATCTCAAAAACTTTACGCTTGCGGGCATACTGTTCGGACTGTGTCTCGGATTCGTTATCGGATTTATACTGCTGGGTGTGGCCTGTTTCATTCTTTCGGACAGGGGGGTGATAGCCTTAAGGTATGTCATCCTGATCCTTGCCGTGGTCCCTGCTTTGGTAGGATGTCTGCTGTATATGATAGGGTCAGATATCGGTTTCAATGAATTCATCGTGAAGTATTTCGACATCTTTGGCAGAAATACAGGTTTGGTATCTCTTGTGGTGAGCGCGTACTCTCTGACACTGATGATTTTCTTCGTCGCATACGGTGTTGTATCCGTGATAGTCGGGTACTTCAGGAGCTATTTCCACAGGGTGCTGAAGGCGTTGGAATATCCCCCGGACAGAAGAAAAAATCACATCCCGGAATGGCTGTTTCAGATACCTGATATAATCGACATCGTATCCGTTGAATTCGAACCGGATGCGGATGACGGGAAATTCAACATCGAACTCTTCAGGAACACGGCATTGAGTCTGTTTATGCTCGGCATAGTGATATGTTCCTACATTTTCATCAATCCTCTTTTTCTTCAGATAATGCCTTTTGAGGACATGCTGCTGCTGGGAATAATGCTGTCGCTTTTCATCTCTCCTCTGGTCATACCTTGGAGTATTGTCAAATCCATAGGTGCAAAAGTGACATCCGATGCCCCCAGAGATTTCTACCTCTGGAAAGGCATGAGGGGCAGACTGTATCAGGGATTTTTCGCAATAACTTTTTTCATGATGCTCCTGACTCTGTCTGTCTACCTGGGGATGGATTTCTCGAGGATAGCCGCAACATATTTGGGGTATGTAACATTCATGGGAATAACATCTCTGATAACGTCTTTTGTCTATGTGAACGTTTATTACAGAGGATTCAAGAACGGTATCATAAAAAGCTATCTCTTTGCGAAGGACCGGTAAATCAGTTAACAAAGGTTATTAACGCGCCGTTCATCGTCGGATGCATGAAGGATCTGGAGTACGAGGCTCTGTCAAAGGCGAAAAGACAGGCGGAGAGCAGAAATCCGGAGGGTGCTGTTGCGACGCTCGAATCTTATTTGGAAACGGATCCGCATAATGTCAAAGCAAGAATGCAGCTGGCCAGGACGCTCGTCTATGACGCAAAGAACACGGAGGCAGGCCTTATGCAGATGGATATAGTGCTTGATCTCGAACCCGGCAACGCAGAGGCAATGAAAGCCGCAGTCACGGTCCTCTCCAAACACAAAAAGAACAACAAGAGAACATGCGAAATCTATGAAAAGCTGTTAGCCATATCTCCCGATGCGGATCTTTTCAATGCCTACGCCATATTTCTGAGAATCCAGATGACAGATTTCAAAAGGTCTGCCGAGTATTACGAGAAAGCTATAGCACTGAATCCCGGGAAACGGGAATATCATCAGAACTATGCTGTTTTGCTGCTGAAAGACCTCAAAGATTATGTGAAGGCAAGGTCCGAACTGGAGACTCTTCTGAAACTGGACCCGGGAAACACATCTGCGAAGAAAAATTACGATCTCCTGATTATGAAGAAATTTGACTCAGACGGGAACCTGAAAAAAAGATCGCTGTTCCGCAAATGATGGATGTATGAAAAATCAATACAGAAACATTATTTTACAGAGAATCAATATCGGCACGAGGTGAAAAAAGTGGAACTGAAAGGATCCAAAACGGAGGCAAACCTTCTTACTGCATTCTCGGGCGAGAGTCAGGCCAGGAACAAGTACACATTCTATGCTTCACAGGCAAGGAAAGAGGGGTATAACCAGATAGCAGACATATTCCTGGAGACGGCTGAGAACGAAAAAGAACACGCGAAACTTTGGTTCAAAGCTCTTCACGGCGGATGTGTCCCGGAGACATTGGAAAATCTGAAGGATGCAGCGGCAGGGGAGAACTACGAGCACACACAGATGTACAAAGAATTCGAAGAGACTGCCAGGAAAGAAGGCTTCAGCGAGATCGCAAACCAATTCAAACTGGTGGGCGGAGTAGAGGCAGTGCACGAAAAAAGGTATCTTGAGTTATATGACAGTGTGAAGAAATGCAAGGTGTTCAAGAAGGATGCCGTTGCGGTATGGAAATGTCAGAACTGCGGGTATCTGCACGTAGGGGAGGAAGCACCGGCGGTGTGCCCCACCTGCAAACACCCTCAGGCGTATTTCGAGATACAGGCTCGGAACTGGTAACCTTTACGTAAAGAGGCACAGTCCTCGCCGGCAGGATACCTGCCGGCATTTTTGTTTTGCCGAATAAATTTGAAATCGGGAAAAAAGATGCCCGTATTGTTTTACAAGTGTGTGTTCCGGGCAAAAGAGTCCTTGTTTTTGTGTATGAAAAAGGCAACGATAAGGCCAATTATTCCGACCAGACCGACCAGTACACATACGGAGGCGATCAGACAGGTCACCAGTGCTATTGTGTAGAATCTTTTCAGGAAGCAAAGCAGTGCCGTTACTGCGCTGAGAATACCGCTGATGACAAACAGGGCACCGATAGCAGAGAACATTGCTCTCAGAGTGTTTTCCCCTATAGTTTCCGATATAATGTCCCAATATTCGGTGTATCCTTTCATGCTATCCAACAGAGCATCCACGCTGGATATGGCAGAAATGCCTTCGAACAGCGAAATAATCGCCCAGACGGCACATAATATGCCCAGAATAGTCAATGTGTTTTTAGTGCCTGTCCGAGCCCGCCCGTACTGCTCGCGGGGTCCCGTTTCTGTTCCCCCGATACGGCTTGTGCCGCATGATTTGCAGAATTCGTCCGAGTCGCGCAGCGGAGCACCGCAGCTTGTGCAGAAGTTAGGCGGTTCATCGTATACCATATGATACCCGGCCGCGCTATAGCAACCTATGTATATGTTTTTTTGTGAGAACTGCTGTGTTCTGCGACCTTTGTTCTTGGCAGCGGCATTCTTTATAACATACTACGGATCCGATGAATCGGATGCCGCAGGCGGAAAAACCGGAAATCTGACATGGAACCTTACAGGTAACGCCCTTAGAATATCCGGCACCGGTGCTATGACAGATTACGCAACTGTTGGCGACAGACCGTGGCACGACGAGGCAGCGAACATACAGAGTGTTGTGATCGAACAGGGTGTGACATCCATAGGCAACAATGCATTCTACGACTGCACCTCACTGACATCTGATTTCGATCACTTCATATACTTTAATGAGATATTCGCGATCACGGATATCATGAAATGATGTTTGTTCATTCATGCCGTGGCGGAAATTTCTTCCGCAGGTCGCACGGGGGTCCGGCCGAACGTGCGAAAGTGGATTTATTTCGTACTGCACCAGCTATGCTTTTATATGAAATCCCTTATACCAACGCTTGTAATTGCCCGGAATTCTTTTCTGGCAAAAAACGAGGAATAAACATGGTAACAGTCTATGATGTTCCTGCCGAAGACCTCATACTCAGGACAGCCGGCAAACTGAAGGGTAACGATAAGATCGTTCCTCCGGAGTGGGCTGAGTTTGCGAAGACAGGCAGGCACACAGAGAGAGCACCGATGCAGGAGGACTGGTGGTACACAAGAGCCGCGTCCATACTCAGGAAGCTCTACATCAAAGGACCTCTCGGATCGTCCAAACTTGCAGCAGAGTATGGCGGATTTGCAGATAAAGGTTCAATGCCGAACAGGGCGGTCAAAGGGAGCCGCAGCATCGCAAGAAAGTGTATGATACAGCTTGAGGACGCGGGATATCTCCTGCCCACGAGCAAAGAGGGCCGTATTATAAGCCCGGCAGGCCAGTCTTTGCTTGACAACACTGCAAAAGAGGTCTTTGACGAGAGAAAGAACTGAAGGTGTTAAGCGTGGAAGACCCCGAATTGGAAATGCTCAGAAGAAAGAGAATGGAAGAACTCCAGGGCCAGCAGTCAAACCAGTCCGTTAAGGAGGAACAGGCCAGACAATTCGAGATGCAGAAGCAGTCCGTACTCAGACAGATACTCACCCCTGAGGCAAGGGACAGGCTCGCCAATATCAAGCTCGCAAGCCCGGAACAGGCCAACATGGTGGAGATGCAGCTGATTCAGATCGCGCAGAGCGGAAGACTGCAAGAGGTCATTACAGATGCCATGCTCAGAGACATCCTGAAGAAGATAATACCTCAGCCGAGGGAGATCAAAATAGAGAGGAGATGACAATGTCCAGTACAAAACCGCCGGCAATGAAATGCAGGCTGAACAAAAAGGTTAACCAAAATCGTCGCGTGCCCGCATGGGTTATGATGAGAACCAACAGACAATTCCTGCGCCACCCCAAGAGAAGGTCATGGCGCATAAGCAAACTGAAGGAGTGAGGAACATGGCAGACGAAACAGAGAGGATCATAACCATACCGCTCAGAAAAACAAAACAGGCACCCCGCACAAAGAGGGCCGCACGCGCCGTGAAAGAAGTCAGGTCCCATGTGATGAGACACATGAAAGCAGATGAGGGAAATGTCTGGATAGACGCTTCGCTCAACGAGAAGATCTGGCAGAATGGGATAAGGAATCCCCCGTCAAAAGTGACCGTCAAAGTTGTCAAATTCGATGACGGGCTTGTCGAAGTATCTCTCGCAGAGTGAACGGGATGATGAGACTCTCGCGTAACGGCGGCACCCCGAATATCGGGATATACGCATCGGTAAACGAGAGTCTCTCGCTCGTAGCGGCAAATTCTGCACCGGAATTCATCAGGGACATAGAGGCAATACTGGGCGCAGAGACGGTTTTGACCACCGTGTCGGGTTCTTTCGTCATAGGTTCGCTGGTCAGGATGAATTCCAACGGTGCGGTGGTGTCAGGAATGATAGAAGAGACAGAACTGAAAAGGATCAGAGAGAAGATCAATGTCACAGTGCTTCCTGACAGAGTGAACGCAGCGGGGAACAATATTCTGGCGAATGACCGGGGTGCCATAATAAACCCGGAACTCGGAAGAAACGCAGAGAAAAGAATATCCGATGCACTGGGAGTGGAGACAGTCAGGTCAGCTGTTGCCGGATACAACACTGTAGGATCAGCCTGTGCGGCGACCAACAAAGGCTGCCTGTGCAGTTCGGACGCAACTGAAGAAGATATCAGGCTCCTGCAGGATGTTCTGGGTGTCGAGACGAAAAAATGCTCGGTAAATCATGGTTCCAAACACATCGGTGCAGGAATATTATGCAATTCGAAGGGTGCGCTCGTCGGTGACGAGACGACACCGATCGAAATGGGCAAAATAGAAGACGGTCTGGTCTTATACTGATCATCTGTCGAAAACCCACAGACCCATGAATTCGCAGATGTCTTCGGAGAGCAGCTCCACCTCGTTTCCGACATATATTATCATATCATCGGATACATTTTTCAGAAAATCGTCGAGCGTTCTGAGCGGGATCGTAAGTCCGCCCACGCGGTAATGCATAGGGACGATTATTTTGGGGTCTATCTTACTCAAGAACCTTTCCAATTTGGGGATTGAAATCGTAAACACCTCCCCGGCCGGAACAAAGATAATATCAACGTTTTTGAGGGCTTCAAGAACATCATCCGACGGAATGTCGCCCAGGTCTCCGCAGTGACATATAGTTATACCGTCCATTTTTAGCTTATAGATTGTGTTCAAGCCTCTTTTTGATCCTTTGCAGTCATCGTGGAATGAAGGAAATCCCTCTATCTCCAGGCCTTTGATCTCATGTTTCCCGGTTTCGCCGCATAGCACGGCATGTTCATTCCTGATTATCCTCTGAGCATTATGATCGAAATGGTCGTGTGATATGAGAACGATGTTCGCGTTTGAGATCGGAGGCTTAATCCCTATCGATTTGCCGTCATGCGGATCTATTATCACAGAATTCTCCGAATCAATGAACTCAAAACATGAATGCCCGTGCCACTTGATACGCATGTCCCCTGCCATGGAGCAGCAAATAGAAAAGATTTCCCCCCGCTCATTCCGCAGACATGAAAATCATATTTTTGCACATGTACAGCATAACCTTATACTCATGAATGTAATCCTATTCCGATGAAGAAGACGTTGGTCCTCGTGGTGGACAGAGATGACGACTTCGGTGTGAAAGGCAAGATTGAGACACCTGTCGTCGGCGTGGAAGGCTGCTCAGTCGCCGCAACCGCACTGGGGATGGCCGATCCCGAAGACTCCGACATCAATGCGCTGTATGCAGCGATCAATATCTATAAAGAGATTCAGACCGAGAGCGATACGGATGTCGAAATTGCTCTCATAGGGGGAAATGAGAAGGTAGGCTACAGGTCCGATGCGGCCATTGTCGACGAACTCGAGGAAGTGTTGAAACGGACATCCCCGGACAGAGTCATACTGGTCGGCGACGGAGCTGAGGACGAATACGTTTACCCGATCGTATCGTCACGCATACCGATCGATTCCGTCAAGAAGGTCTATGTAAAACAGGCCCCGGGGCTGGAGGGTACCGTGTATATTGTGTCAAAGATCCTCGAAGACCCCGCAAAGAGGAAGAGATTCCTGACTCCGCTCGGCTGGATACTTGTGCTCATTCCGCTTTTGTATGTAATTCCGCCCATGGTCGCGTTTGTAAACGACGGATCTCCGATTTCGAACATGACGACAGCCTCGGTCGTGCTGATCACCGGTATCCTCATACTGCTGTACGGATATAATACTTCAGAGTGGGTATCTGTCTGGAAGACAAAATGGACTGCCCGCATTAAGGGGGGCAGCATAACTGTTTCTTTTACGCTCATCTCTTTGCTGTTCTTAATGGTCGGCCTGATTGTCGGCTACCTTTCCATGGGCGATGTTTATGTTGCTTCTTTCTTTCGCGGTCTGCTTTGGTTCATATCGAATTCTCTGTGGATGATGATCTTTGCGCTCCTGACGTACCTGGTCGGCGATATGGCGGACATGTACATCTCCGAGAAGAAGATCAAGTTCAGTTTTGTCATAGGAAGCATAAACATAGTTGCCCTGGGGCTTGTCACCACAGGATCAATCGACATTCTTCTGACTTATGTTGACATGGGTCTGAGAAACACAGTTATGTTTACCATGGAACTGGTGGCAGGTGTAGGCTTGGCCGTGGTATCGGCATTCCTGCGGCGTCATATGAAGGGAGTACTGGAAGCCGCGGAGAAAAACATGGACACTGATGCGGATGCTGTATGAGGACTGGAAGCCGATATACAACGAAATACTCGGCGACTTCGGATACGAAAAACGGTCTGACGATTACTCTGCGTGCCTTCTCAGACACCTTATGGCAAATTCGAATATTGTATCAGAAGACAGGATCGCCGTTCAGAGGAAAGTGACCGTGTTCGGCGGCAGCGGCAGTCTGGAGAATGATTTGAGATCGGTCCCGCCCGAAGGTACGCTGATAGCTGCGGGTTCTGCCGCAGGCAGACTTGCGGAATGCGGGTTGGCCCCGGACATAATAGTAACCGATCTGGACGGAGATATGGAGCCGCAGATAGAAGCCAGCAGACGGGGGGCGATCGCATTCATTCACGCTCACGGCGACAATGCCGGGCAGATATGGAAGTATGCACGGGAGTTCGTCGGACCTGTGGTGCTTACCACTCAGTCGGAACCGGACAGTGCAGTCTTCAATTACGGCGGTTTCACCGACGGTGACCGGGCAGTATGCATCGCAAGACATTTCGGAGCGAAGGATATTCTGCTTCTGGGATTCGATTTCGAGAAACCTTCGGAAAAAGAAGGATCGGACCCGCAAACTAAAGTTAAAAAACTGCGGTGGGCAGAGAAGATAATATTTGAGTACAACGAGCCTGGCGTGTCTATTATGATGCCTCGTTGATCCTTTATATAAGAAGAGACGAATAAGGGTCATCATCGGAAGTAGTGCCTTGGAACTCAGTTACTTAATACTGCTCATACTCGCGATTTTCTATATCCCGTTCTATTTTTGGGTCAGACTGTCACCCAAAGCGACGGACCGCGGTCTGGTCAAATACGGTCCGCTGGTGATGATTAAAACCCGATTTGGGACCAAACTGATGGACAGACTGTCCGTTTACAGAAGATTCTGGAGATTTTTCGGCATCCTGTCCATTGCCGTCTCAATACTTCTGATGGCGTTTATTGTGTTCATAATCGCAGTCGGCATATTGAATCTCTCGCAAAGTTTCTCATCGCCGGGACTGGGCATAGAATACGCCCTGGTAATACCGGGACTCAATCCGCTCCTCCCCTTCTGGTACGGCGTTCTGGGGCTGATCGTTGCCATGGTGATACACGAACTCGCGCACGGTATGCAGACCAGAGCCAACGATATGCGCGTCGATTCGACCGGCCTGCTGTATGGGGTGGTCCCGCTCGGTGCGTTTGTGAGTCCGAATGAGGAAGATATAGCTAAAAGTTCCAGACGGGCAAAGCTTGATTTGTACGCCGCGGGAGTTGCCACCAACTTCTTTGCGGCGGCAGCGACGTTCTTTGTCTTCGCAGTACTGATGCTTGGAAACATATCGTCAGACTACGGTGACAATGCCGCAGTATACCAAGTGACATCGGACTCGCCGGCATACAATGCCGGAATCCCGAGCGGAGCTATCGTAGAATTGGTAAACGGCGAGGAATACTTCTACTCCGAAGACTACACGGCCGAGTATTCTTGGAATCCAGGAGATGAGGTTACCGTTACTTATCTGACCGAGGACGGCCGGCATACGGCGGATGTCGGGTGGGGATTGTTCATCGAACGGGTGACATCCAACAGTCCGGCGGAAGGTGTCCTTGATACAAAAGTGTTCATAGTGTCTGTGGAAATAGACAGTACTGTTACTCCAATCTACGGATATTCCGAATTCATATCGTTCATGCAGACAACCGAACCTGGCATGTCTGCGACGATCAGGTGCATGGATTATTCCGGTTCTTCATTCACAAAGGAACTCACTTTGAGCAGCAACGGCAGCATAGGCTACATAGGCATCGGAACAACAACGTCCGGCATGAATTTCATCACACCCAACATGATGCTTGAGAAAGGAAGAAACCCGATATACGGATCCGAGTCTGTAACCGATGCGGCATCGTCGATGATGTCTTACATCGGAGGTCCGTTCAACGGATTCTCCCCGATACCGGAAAGCGTCCACTGGTGGTATGACGTACCGTTGGGAAATACATTCTGGATACTGACAAGCGCACTCTATTGGATATTCTGGCTGAACATAATGCTGGGGGTATCAAACGCCATCCCCGCATACCCGTTCGACGGAGGATTCATATTCCAGGGCAGTCTGAACACGCTGCTGGAAAAATTCGGCATGAGGGACGGGAAGAGAAGAGAAGAGCTTACGGCTAAAGTGACCAGTTCTTTATCAATGGTGATGATTTTCCTTCTCATTCTGGTGATCATGGCCATAGTCATATGATCTTACGGTTACGGAGAGGTTAGAGCCGATCGGCAGTGTTACGCGGTGTATAGTTGAGTAAATGGACGAGCCGCAATCCAATGCAATGTACGCATTTTACCGACACAATGCACGGGTACGCTGAGATGCGCACAGTATGATGCGGTGTTGACAAAATAATAAAACACAGCGATTTGCAACGTATCGGTATTCCGTGCACTCAGTGCAGGAACTCCCAACACACTAAATATAAATCCTCTGAACCGAATGGGGAAACCATGTGGAAACAGGTCAATGAAAGCTTTTGGAGAGAGAATCGCGAATCGAAAGTCGATGAAGTTGCAGACACCGTGCAGGACATAATCGATCTCGTCAGATTCGAAGGCGACAAAGCACTTATCGATCTGACGATGAGGTTCGACAAGGTCGTACTTGATGAGATTGAGGTATCAAGAGACGAGATCGAGGAAGCGTACGAGAACGTTGACCCTGCATTGCTCGATGAGCTGGAAAATGCAGCCGGGTACATACAGCGTTTCCATGAACTTCAGGTTCCGCAGGACCTCTGGCTGAAAGAGGTGGAACCGGGGATAACTCTGGGTGTCAAAAGCACGCCTCTTGAGAGGGTCGGGTGCTACATACCGGGCGGAAGAGCATCCTATCCGTCCACTGCGCTTATGTGTATAATCGCCGCGAAAGTTGCCGGCGTGCAGGAGGTGATATGCTGCACACCGGCACCGATAGACCCTCTTACGCTCGTGGCAATGGACATAGCCGGTGCCGACGAGATATACAAAGCAGGCGGTGCACAGGCGGTAGCCGCCATGGCGCTGGGAACAGAATCGATAGAACCTGTACAGAAGATAGTAGGTCCGGGGAATGTTTTTGTCACCGCAGCGAAGATGATACTCAGAAAAAATGTAGAGATAGACTTTCCTGCCGGACCGAGTGAGATCGGAGTGCTTGCCGATGAAACGGCTGATGCAGAGTTCGTCGCCGCAGACCTTATTGCACAGGCCGAACACGATCCGTCTTCGGCCTGCCTGCTCGTGACCACCGACCCGGATTTTCCGGGCGAGGTCTGGTCTTGCATGGAGAAACAGATACGAAACGCTCCGCGCAAAGAGATAATACTTTCTGCACTGGAGAACTCAGGATACATAGTCGAGAGGGAAATGGAACTCGCCGTTGAGATAATGAACAGCATAGCACCCGAACACCTGTCGATTCAGGTCGGCAATCCTCTGGATATCCTTCAGAAAATAACCAATGCCGGGTCTATATTCATAGGGCCGTACACACCGATCGCGGCCGGAGATTATGCCTCGGGAACGAACCACGTACTGCCGACGGCCGGATGTGCGATGACGATGTCCGGGCTGAATGTATCTCATTTCAGGAAGACATCCTCCGTACAGATGATATCGGAAGAGGGCCTGGAAACCCTGGCCCCGACGATTATTGCGATATCCAAAGCAGAGGGGTTGTACGCGCATTCCGATTCTGTGAAAATAAGGTCCCGGAAAAAGGAACGGAAATGAAAGACCGGATAGACTTCTATAACCACAGCCTGTACATAAATAGGGAACTGTCCTGGCTGGAGTTCAACCGCAGGTGTCTTGCCGAGGCGGGGGACCCTAACGTCCCGTTGCTTGAAAGAGTGAAATTCCTCGCTATAGCTTATGGAAACATGGATGAATTTTTTATGATCAGGGTACCAGGTCTGCTGCAAAAAGAGGAAAGCAGCAGTCTTATGGCGATAGGCCCCGACGTATACCGCGATACCAAGGCTCTGATGTCTGAAATAAATGTATCGGTGGATAGCCTCGTGGACGGTTACGAGGCCTGTTGGGACAAGCTCAGGAAAGAACTTTACGAGAATAATCTGAGAATATGGGATATCGATTCGCTGTCAGATGCGCAGAAAGAATGGGTGAAAGAATACTACCGGGAGAGGGTGCATCCGCTTCTTACCCCTCTTGCCCTGGATATCTCGCATCCTTTTCCGTTCATCTCAAGCAATTCGCTTAATGTAGCTGTCAAAATAGACAGCAGAGACGAGATCAAGTACGCGCGACTGAAGGTGCCCGTCGGAATACTGCCGAGATTTGTGAGTATAGTATCCGAATCTCCGGGTATGGATTTTGTCCTGCTTGAAGATATTGTCAAATCGAACATCGGTGCTCTCTTCCCCGGAATGAAGGTTGCCGGCGCATACATTTTCAGGGTGACAAGGAATGCCGATATCAAAGTGACGATCGACGAGGCATGCGACCTTATATCTGCAGTAGAGACATCCCTTGATTCAAGGGATGCAGGCTTTCCGGTCAGGATGATGGCCGAGGATGCCATGCCGTTCGAAATGATATCTTTGTTCGGAAAGAACCTGGAACTCAGGGAGAACCAGATACACAAGGCCTCGCTGGGAGGTATGCTTCTCACAGACTTATGGCAGATAGCCCTGCTGGATATTCCCTCACTCAAGGAGAAGCCGTTCGCACCGTACGTCCCCAAAGAATTGGGAGAGGATGCGTGCATTTTCGATTCTGTAAAAGAGAAGGACTGGATTCTCTTCCACCCGTACGAGTCGTTTGATATCGTACTGCGTTTCCTGAATGCGGCTGCGGATGATCCGAATGTGCAAAGCATCAAGATATGTCTGTACAGGATCGGGAAGGACCATTCTGTCATAGATGCTCTCGAGAGAGCGCGCATGAAGGGCAAGACCGTCTCCGTTCTGATGGAACTCCGGGCCAAGTTTGATGAGACCAACAATATCTATCTTGCAAGGGAGCTGGAAAAAATCGGAGTCCACATGGTCTACGGACCTGTGGATCTGAAAGTGCATTCCAAATTGCTGCAGGTTGTCAGGCTGGAGAATGATAAACTCACCAGATATACCCACATGAGTTCCGGCAATTACAACACGAGCACCGCAAAACAATACAGCGATATATCATTCCTGACGGCCGACAAGGAGATGGGAGAAGATGTGGGGGAATTGTTTAATGCTCTTACTGGAGTATTTGGACCCAGAGAATACAGGAGAATACTCGTGGCTCCGACAGCACTCAAGAAAACCCTCATAGCCAAGATAAGGAGAGAATCCGAGAACAGTGTAGGCGGAAGGAAGGCATACATTGCCATGAAATCCAACGGTCTCGTTGACTCAGACATCATAGCCGAGCTTTACAGAGCATCCATCGCCGGCGTAAAGATAGATCTGAACATAAGGGGTCTGTGCTGTCTCAGGCCGGGTCTGGCCGGGATATCTGATAATATACGGGTTATAAGCATCGTGGACAGGTTCCTGGAACACTCAAGGATATATTATTTCGAGAATAACGGCGACCCGGAAATGTACATGGGTTCATCAGACATGATGCCCAGAAATCTCATCGCAAGGGTGGAGGTATTATTCCCGATAACAGACAAAAAAATGCTGAAACGGATAAAGAAAAACATTCTGGATATTCACCTGAAGGATAACGTCAAAGCCAAGGAACTGAGGTCCGACGGGAGATGTGTGCCCATCGGTAAAAGGGGCAGGAAATTTCGTTCCCAGCAGTGGTTCATAGACAACAGAGGAATCTGGCATGGATGACGGCTCCAAGGTCGTGAGTTTCATAGATGTGGGAACAAACTCGATACATATACTGGTCGTTCGTTTCTTCGGGGATTCCATGGGAACTCCCATCTTTCAGGATAAGGAAACGGTGAGACTCGGACAGCATCTTTTCGGACACGGTTTCATCGATCGGGAAACGATAAAAAAGACCAAAATCATCATGTCAAAATTCGTAAAGGTATCGAAGGACCTCGGTGCCGGGAAGATAATAGCATACGCGACATGCGCCGCAAGGGAAGCGTCAAACAGGAAAGAACTTCTGGATGCAATAAATACCGAAGGGCTGGATGTGAAAGTCATATCCGGACTGGAAGAAGCCAGACTGATAAAACTCGGAGTATTCGGTCCGGACGGTCCGCCGCAGAGGACAATTGAGATAGACATAGGCGGGGGAAGCACCGAGATAGTGCTGTGCGAAGGAAAGGATGACATATTTCTTGACAGCCTCAGCCTGGGTTCGGTCAGACTTGCATACGGATGCGGTCTTGACCAGAACAGGGCACTGACCTTTCCAGAATACGATTTTCTCAGACGGCAGGTGGACATGATGTCATACCGAATATGCCGCAGGGTCCGGGAGATCGGATTCGAGAAAGCCTGCGGTTCATCGGGGACGATGATGTCTCTGGCAGAGATGTGTGCAGCAAAAAGAGACGGCGATTCGTCTTATATGATGCACCGCGAACTCTCCGAACTTATGAAAGAACTCTGTTCGAAGGATGCCGAAGAAAGAAAGAAAATTCCGGGAATGAATTCCGGCAGATCAGATATAATAATCTCCGGAGGAGCGATAGCAGAGGAATTGATGTACCTGCTCGACATCGATAGAATCGAGATAAGCGAGAGGGGAATGAAACAGGGTATGGAGATAGATTACCTTCTGAACAGCGGACATTCCGATTTCAACGTCAAAGATTCTTCTGTCCTGAATCTGGCGAAGAGGTGTCAGTATGACAGGGTTCATGCGGAGACTGTCAGAAGAAACGCCATACTTCTGTTCGACGATATGAAAGAGCTCGGAATACACAGCATGAGCGGGGACATGAGACAGCTGCTTGCGTATGCATCAGTACTTCATGATGTGGGTGAGTTCATAAGTTACGCCGAACATAATGTCCACTCATATACGATAATACTCAACTCATCCATTCCCGGATTTGACGACGGAGAACTGGAGACGATGGCCATGCTGGCAAGATTCCATCATAAAAAATTTCCGTCCCGCACATCCAAGTACTTTAAAGGTATGGACAGCGGCAGGATATCAAACATTCTGATGTGCGCGATGATACTTAAGATCGCAGACATTCTGGACAGATACAGGGACTCGTCCATTGATCTGATAGACATATCAGTATCCGAGGATACAATGACAATCGGTTTGGGGTCCGAGTCGGACATAAGCATGGAAATTTGGAAACTGAAAACAATAAAAGATGATTTTAAAAATGTTTTCGGTTTGAACCTGGAGATAGACAGAATTTAACGGAGATGCGCACCGTCGCAGAACGGTTTATTCCGTGACTTCCCGCATCTGCACAGAGCAACGCGGTTCCTTACTTCATACACATACCCGTCGGATGACTCGACCGGTATTCCGCCTTTGACCAGCAGCGGGCCTGCATTCCGATATGTCGTCGATGCGGAAATGCTCTTCCCGAGTTCCTGTTCCTGTTTGACTCCGTTGATTTTTATCACAAGACTTCCGCCGGGACAGTCATACGTTTGCTGCAAGGCAATATCCATGGTGTTCTTCTTTTTGACAGTCCGTCCGATGTCGTATCTGCCGTGGCAGAATGCTGCGCCCACACAGAGAGCCGGGTCCTGAAGCAGTTCAACGCCTTCGGTTCCCGGATAGACCTTTGCATTCTCGTCATATGTGCTTCTGGAAGCTGTTTCTCCGCCATCAAAACCGATATGGTCGCCGGTGCAGAAAGGTTTGTTTGATGAATTTCCGCATCTGCACAGACAGTATATGTCGTCAGGATAATGCTTTCCGGTCTCTTCCCATCTCTCGGATCTGCCCATGGCATCCTTTTTTATTGCCTCCTCCTTCAGAGGGATGCCTCCGAATACCGTATAGGGACCGTTCTTCGTGACTTTGATTTTTTTGCCGTCTGATATATAAATCACCTGAAACACAGATTGTTTCATGAGGCTAAAATGCTGTTGGCTTACCGACCTGCCGTGAATTTACCGAAAAACTACAGAACCTCATGGACATATGGTTTGTTTCGGAATATATATTCTTTTTTTGGGGGGGGGGCATTTCACGGCGCATGAGGAGGGTGCGCATACAGTACTAAAAGAGGACCGGGAAAGAAAAGAAAACATGAAAGGGAAAGAGAATGCCGCACCCGCGGCGGTCTCTTGTGTTTATGTTCGGAGAACCTTTCATACGCATTCCCGTTTCTTATCACTCTCTCCTGCGTTTAAGGACAGTATGTCCGGCTGCGGCTGCCGCTATACAGACAAGTAACGCTGTAACTATGAGAACGGGAACCCAATACGATACACCGTCGGCGGAGTCTCCTCCTGAACCGCTGCTGTTTCCGGAACTTGCATCAGGATTGTTTTCAGAACTGTTTCCTCCTTCTGAATCGCTGTCCGCGGAGACGGTTATGGTTACGCTGATGTTAGAGTGTACGTTCTGTATCATGTATGATCCGTTGGACTGTTCGATAAGGTCCGCCATTCCTTTGATATCAGGAGATGCAGAGTATCCTTGGGATGTCCTTACCGTAAAGGAAAGACTTCCCCCTCCGGTTACTCCGACATCGGATGATACCGAAGATACTGCGGAACCGTTTACGTACACAGTATAGTTAAAACCGGAATCGAACGTAACGTAATACTTTATCAGCTCTCCGGATGCCTCAAGGGATATGTCTCCTGTTACCGATGATAAGGTTAACGGGTTGGTACGGGAATCGGAATCTCCTGACCAGGAAACGAATGCATATCCGCCCGACAGAACAGCAGTTATGATGAGATCGCTTCCGTGAGGCACATAGAAGAGTCCGCTGCTGAAGATAACTGGGCCGCCGTCAATGCTGTATCTGAAACCGGAAATTCCGGTTTCAGGCGTGAGAGTTACGGCATACATGTCGACATTCAGCGCAATGTTCTGATTGGTAAGATCGGAAGCCAGCGATGTTATGTTCAGAGCAGCGGCCTGAGTGTATCCCGTTATGGATGCGGTTATGCTTCCCGACGTTCCGTAGGGAACTCC
>JAIRYF010000044.1 GCA_031267895.1 Candidatus Methanoplasma glyptotermitis | reverse complement strand
CCTGTACGCACCGCTCTTCAGTCGATGGACAACATTCTCGCGGTCGGGTGCGGAGAACAGTGGAGGATACTGGAGATAACAAAACGCAACCGCACGCTCATGGAGAGTCTCGGTATCCCCGTCCCCGGTGCCAAGATGATTCTGGAAGATCATATGTACATACCGAAAGCGGCGGCCGGGGAAGCCTTCCGGAATCCGTGACGGAGATGAGGCGGCTTGCAGCCGGGGCGGATATACCTGCATAGTCCGAGAATTTCGGTTCCGATAACAAAAAACCCTAACTGAGAACAGGAAAACTGTGCGCAGATTGCAAACAGATCAGCGGAAGCTGTGTATCGGTCAGATTGTGTAAGTGTCAAACTCGGGATTTATTTCTGAAACCTGACTTTGACCCTGAGTTCGACAGGCAGTGTTTTCGGATGATGTGCGAAGGGAAGTACTGGCAGAATACAGAAGTATTCTCAGCCCGTTCTGTTTGTTGTGTCGACTAAACAGCACAGACTGAGAACATTCGTATTAGAGCCGAACAGGAATAAATCACTGCCGATCGGAACGATAGCTTTTGTGAAGGAATGTCTGGGGAAACTGAGACTTGAGGAATATCTCAACGGTTCGAAGACGAGGGGAGAACCTCTTTTTCTTTTGGTGTGTGCTATTATTTCGTATCGGCTGACGGGGATATTACCCACATTTGAGAATTTCGGTTTGTGTATTTGCAAATTCACGAAGGCAAACCATACCCGGACCCGGATGGCGCGCTGTCATACGGATAGATGCCGCCAAGATCGCAAACGCCGAAATTGTGACTCGGCCGTTCGTACGCACAGTTAAATAGAAACACCGGGTAATTCGCTGTCTGGTTGGAAATGGCAGCGGAATTGACCGACACCGAACACAGGGAATTCTCGAAGCGTCTTGCACCTAACATGGTCACGAACGTTATACGCACAGTACTGACAGCCATGATCGGTCTTCTCCTGGTACCCTATTACATCGGCGAACTGGGGAGTGCAGTCTATGCGATACTTCCGCTGGCCACTTCAGTCACGTCATACGTACTGGTGGTTTCGGACGAGATAACAAATGCCTTCTCCAGATATCTCGTCATCTCTATCCACAGAAACGACAGAGAGGAGGCAAACAGAGTCTACACCACAACCATTATTGGGCTTGGAAAGACAGTATTCGCTATCGCCCCGATTGTGGCGATAGTTTCGTTTGTTTCCCCGTACGTATTCCAAATAGGTCCGAGTTCGGCGGCAAGTGTTCAGACGATGTTTATTATGATATTGTCGTCGGCTCTCATGATTTCCTTCTCAGCGTGTTTCAACAGCATATACACCGCATTCAACAAGATGTATGTGCTCTACGCGGTAAGGAGCATCTACATCATTCTTCAGGTGGTGTTGATAATCTGTTTCTTCGTTGTCGCCGGTCCGTCCCTGGAGATGATAGGTCTGGCATATGTAATTTCAGGAGCAGTTTTCTTCGTTATGGTGCGGGTATCTTCCAGAAGACTGTGTCCGACACTCAGAATCGACCGCCGACTCTATGATCGGAAATTGCTGAAAGAGATGGGGAGCGTTGGGATATGGACCGTTCTCAGCAGAATAGGTCTCCTGATGCTCATACAGGCCTCGCTGATAATGGTGAATCTGTTCCTGGGGACAGAGGAGCAGACCGGGTTTTCGATAGTTGCAACTATGATATCCATGACGAACACTGCGTGCATAACGATCACGACGGTCATAGCTCCATTCCTCTACCGTAGCTATGCCGACGGCAACCGTGAAAATCTGGTGAAAATATCGAAGACATCTATGAAGTTTGTCGGGCTGTTAATAGCGTTTCCGATAGCTTTTCTGTGTGTGTTCTCCCCGCAGGTACTCACGGCATGGGTGGGCGAAAGCTATACATATCTGTCTGAGACGGTACTCATAATGTTTCCTATTCAGCTGGCGGTCTGCGCCGCAGGTGTCCTTGAAGTAATTCCGATTCTGTATCTGAAGATAAGGTCGGTTGCTCTGTTCACCCTGTCCGTTGGGGCAATGAATATACTGTCCGCGGCAGCCGTTCTTGCATTCACGGACACCGGCACAGTCGGCGTTGCGATAGTCTGGACATTGGCCATGTTTGTGCTGAATGTTCTGTTTTATCCGTATTCGATAGCGAAAATGACTTCGTCCGGGCCGGGCACATTCCTGAAGCCTATGATTCCGGGACACATTGCGCTTGCCATGTGCATAGCCGCAGGATGGTTGGCATCCCACTTTGTGGCCATGCCGCCGACTTGGACGGCGATACTCCTGGTATTTTTCCTTGCGTACGCCGTGTACATCGTCGCCGCCCTGTCGCTTGGACTCAGCCGCGAGGACAAGAACCGTATACGTGGGGCAATGCCTCGATCTGTCGTGAAAATCATACCTCGCTGGATGCTGTGATGGCCTCCAGACGTCGGCATGGAACCTAAAAACACAAGATAGGCAACAATAAATACTACGACGGGATGGGTAGGATGCTCTTTAAGAGCCGATGAATGATGACGGTATTTATCACCGGAAAGAGGTAATTAAAATGTCGGTATTTGTAAAGTTTGAGACACCCAAAGAGCTTTCTGACAAAGCATACTCCCTCGCAGAGATAGCCAGGGACGGCGGGAAGATAAAGAAAGGAACGAACGAAGTCACGAAAGCAGTGGAGCGCGGGGATGCAGCCATGGTCATAATGGCGACTGATGTCGACCCCCCGGAGATACTCGCGCATATCCCGATGCTTTGCGAGGAAAAAAAGGTGGCTTATGTCTATGTCCCGAGCAAGGCGGAACTCGGAAATGCAATAGGCCTCGAGAAGCCGACAGCGTCCATAGCGATCGTTGATGTCGGAAGAGGAAAACCGATCTGCGATGAGATAGCCCAGGCAGTCAAAGCACTGAAGAACTGATGGTGATTTGAATGGTAGACACAGACAGCATCCCCTCAGAGGTTGTGGAGATAATCGGCCGCACAGGGATGACTGGTGAGGCCACTCAGGTAAAGGTCCGCGTTCTCGATGGGCGTGACAAGGGAAGGATCATCACCAGGAATATCATGGGTCCGGTAAGGATGGGCGACATACTGATGCTCAGAGAGACCTCCAGGGAAGCCAGAAAACTTGGAATGGGCAGGTGATTTTGATGGTGGAAGTACGAAAATGTTCGTTCTGCGGCGGAGACATCGAACCTGGGACCGGGAAGATGTACGTCAAAAAAGACGGAACTGTACTGAATTTCGATAACAATAAATGTTACAAGAACATGGTCGAACTCAAGAGGGTTGCCAGGACCACGCAGTGGACCGAAAAGGCAGCGATTGAAAAGGCAGCGCGTCTAAGGGCGGCAGAAAAGAAGGAGTGATAACATGGCCATTGAGCAGACATATCTCATGGTCAAGCCTGACGGTGTCCAAAGAGGACTCTGCGGAGAGATTGTGTCTCGTTTCGAAAGGAAGGGCCTGAAGATTGTCGCGATGAAGTTCACGGCAATAAAGAAGGAGACTGCAGAGAACCACTACGGCGAACACAAAGGAAAGGGGTTCTATAATTCGCTGATATCGTACATCACGTCGGCTCCTGTCCTTGCGATGGTCCTTGAGGGAGATAATGCGATATCTGTCTGCAGGAACCTGATGGGCAAGACCAATCCCCAAGAGGCTGCTCTCGGAACGATACGCGGCGACCTGGGGATGATGACCGGAATGAACCTTATACATGGTTCGGATTCCCCAGAGTCGGCTGCAAGGGAGATCTCCCTGTTCTTCAGACCCGAAGAACTAATGATTTACAAGAGAACTGCAGACGATTGGATCTATGAATAAACATCTTTCAGTCCGAACATCTCTGTGAGTGTGGAAGGATGGCAATAAGGCAACCGGTGGTCAGTGTGCTTGGCCATGTGGACCATGGCAAGACGAAGCTTCTCGACAGAATCAGGGGTACGTCCGTCCAATCCCGCGAGGCAGGTGCCATCACTCAGCACATAGGGGCGACGGAGGTGCCGATCGAACACATATACAAACTATGTGCATCGCTCACAGGCAGCAAAAAATTTAACGTCCCGGGTCTGCTCTTCATCGACACGCCCGGACACCACTCTTTTGTGACGCTTCGCGCGAGGGGAGGTTCCCTCGCAGATCTTGCTGTTTTGGTTATAGACATAAGAGAGGGCATAAAACCCCAGACCATAGAGTCGATCAGGATACTCAGGCAGTACAAGACTCCATTCGTAATAGCACTTAACAAGATTGATACAATACAGGGCTGGTCCTCCGAAGACGGGAGACCATTTATACTGTCCGAGAAAGTTCAGCAAACCCATACTCTGGAAGCGTTCAGCGAGAGGATGTACAGCATCATCTCGCAGCTGTCTGCGGAAGGTATATCCGCTGATCGTTACGACAGAATCGATGATTTTACAAGAGCTGTGGCACTGGTGCCGATCAGTGCGAAAGAAGGAGAAGGGATACCGGATCTCCTGCTGGTGCTCATAGGTCTGGCACAGCGTTTTCTTGAACAGAGACTCGAAAAGGGAGAAGGACCGGGCAGGGGAACAATCCTTGAAATAAAAGAGGAAAAAGGGCTGGGCAAGACGATGGATGTCATACTGTATTCGGGTACACTCAAAAGAGGAGACACAGTGGCCCTTGGCACCAATGGGATGCCGCACGTCACAAAAGTGAAGGCGATACTGAAACCCAAACCCCTCGACGAGATAAGGGATCCGCGCGACAGGTTCGATTCGGTGAAAGAGTTGCACGCGGCTGCCGGGGTGAAGATATCTGCTCAAAGCATGGACGGAGTGATCGCAGGCGCGCCGTTCGCGGTCGTGAACGGACCCAATGATCCTGCGGTGAAGGATCTGGCAGATGACTCTTCAATAAAAATCGAAACTGCTGAAAAGGGAATAACAATCAAGGCGGACGCAATCGGATCGCTCGAGGCCCTCGCGTTCGAGACAAAAGGGGCAGGAGTACCTATCCGAAAATTCGGCGTGGGCGACATTACAAGGAGAGATGTGGTGGAAGCAGCCTATGGCGACAAGGCGAACAATGTCATTTTGGGATTCAATGTATCGGTGACGAAAGATGCAGAGGCGGAGATAGAGAACCACAATGTAAAGGTGCTTACCAATCAGATCGTGTACAGACTCATCGAAGACTATCTGGAATGGTCTGAAGAATCCAAAAGGAAAACCGACTCGGACAAGAGATCCGAGTTCTCTTTCCCGGCAAAGTTCAGGATACTCCCCAACTGCATATTCAGGATAAGCAAGCCGGCCATAGTGGGAGTCAGGGTTCTGGCCGGAAGGATAAGGATAGGAGAATTCCTCATTGGAACTGACGGAAGGGAGGCCGGGAAGATAAAGAGCATACACGCCGGCGAAGACACCCTTAAGGAGGCGAAGCAGGGGGACGAAATCGCCGTCGGAATAGAGGGAGTTACCGCGGGACGACAGATCAATGAGGAAGACATAATCTACGTGGACCTGATAGGTTCCGCAGTTAAGCAGCTGGTAGCGGCGGATCTCACAGATGATGAGAGAACGGTGTTGGAAGAAACCATAGAAATAAAGAGAAGAGAAGAACCCTTCTGGGGTATGTGATATGGCCGACAATTCCAAACACAGTTTTGATACAAAACACAGCAGCATGGCTCATGAAATATACAATTTCGTGGATGACCTGAGAATTGCCGTAGAGACTCCTATGAAGATAGATGCCGATTTCAGCAGAATCATGATATGCGGCATGGGCGGTTCTGCGATAGGCGGCGACATAATCAAAGACTGTGTAATAAAGGAATCCAGATATCCTATAACTGTGCAGAGATTCCCCGAACTTCCGAAATGGGTAAACAGCAGAACATTTGTGATAATTTCAAGCTACTCCGGCAATACCAGCGAGACGCTGTCCATGTATCATCAGGCGACGGAGAAGAAATGCACGATTGTGATAATGACATCAGGCGGAGAACTTGAGAGGTTGGGCAAAGAGAGGGGCGACACGATCATAAAAATGAAGTCTGGGTTCCAGCCGAGAAGCGCACTTGGATTGAGTTTAGGATATCTGGCAGTAATCATAGATGCGACATGCGGCACGAACTGCGTGCAAGACATCAGGATGTCGCTCCCTGCCCTTTACAGGCTCAGGGACAAACTCAGCAGTGACAAAAGCGAGGCATGGAAGATGGCCCAGAGTATCAGCGGACGCATTCCCGTGATATACTCGACAGCCGGGATATACGCATCGGCAACCAGATGGAAGAGCCAGATCAACGAGAACTCGAAGATGATGGCGTTTGCCGGGTCGGTTCCGGAGTTCAATCATAACGAAATAGCAGGATGGTCCGAAGGGGAGCTGAGGAGCAGATGCGTTCTCATACTTCTTTATGAGATTTCCGCGCACAAAGCGATCAGAAAGATGGCCGATGCATCGGTGGCTGCACTCAGAAGGTACGGTCAGGACGTAAAGGTCATCCGAATAAGAGGCAGGACACCGCTTCAAAGGACACTCAGAGCGGTAATGATCGGCGATTACGTATCCTTGTATCTGGCGCACCTTCAGGGTGTCGATCCTATGGATATCCGATCGATAAACGAGTTCAAAAAACGTCTCGACAAGATGCTTTATCCTGTGAAACACGCAGGCAGATCCATGAGACGGAAGAGACCAACGGACAAACATTTATAAAGGACACTATACTAAGGCGGTCACAGGTGTTCAAATGGTTGAATTCAAAGCCATCGTAAATGATGTGAAGACGGGCAGGTCATACAATGTAACTGTCTCGGGCCACCACGCGAACTCTCTGAATGGTAAAAACATCGGAGAGATCGTAGACGGTATTTTTGTAGGTCTCCCCGGGTACAAACTCAAGATAACAGGCGGGAGCGACGGTAACGGCACTCCTATGAGAGCGGACCTTCCCGGACCGAAGAGAAAGAAACTTCTTCTTTCAGAGGGATTGGGCTTCCACGAAAAATACCACGGAGAAAGGAAGAGAGTGACAGTCCGCGGATCTGCGATATCGGGAGAGATTGTTCAGGTCAACCTCGCAGTTACAGAGTACGGTCCGAAATCGATGGAGGAATCCTTTGCGCCGGCCGAAGGAACCCCTGCGGAGAAGCACTGATGAAAGTTCCCAAACAGCCCGAGGTCAATATAGGAATGATAGGACATGTTGACCACGGAAAAACCACACTCACGAAGGCTCTGTCTGGAGAATGGACAGACCGTCACTCTGAGGAAATAAAAAGAGGAATTTCCATCAGACTGGGATATGCCGATGTTGCATTCTATAAGTGCCCCGTATGCGAGGGTTCGGCAGCTTATGGCACATCATCCAAATGCAAGTGCGGAGGGAAGGCAGAATTCCTGAGGGCGGTGTCCTTTGTGGATGCGCCTGGGCATGAGACCCTCATGGCTACGATGCTGTCGGGTGCAGCCCTTATGGACGGCGCGCTGCTGCTGGTTGCGGCCAATGAGAAGTGCCCTCAGCCCCAGACTAAGGAACACCTTATGGCCCTGTCGATAATAGGCATAGATAAGATCATAATCGTCCAGAATAAGATTGACATAGTGACCAGAGAGCAGGCAGTCGAAAACTACAATCAGATAAAAGAATTTGTCAAAGGAACGATCGCGGAGAATGCACCGATAATACCGGTGTCCGCGAACAGGGGCGTAAACATAGATATGCTCATCAGTACTATCGAGGGGCATATAATCTCCAAGATTGAAAGGGATCTGTCCGCACCGCCGCTTATGCATGTGGCGAGATCGTTTGACATAAATTCTCCGGGAACTGTTCCTAAGGACCTCCGAGGAGGAGTCATCGGAGGGACGCTCATCCAGGGAAAACTGAAGATTGATGATGAGGTCGAGATCGTTCCGGGACGCAGGGTCGAAATCGCGGGCAAGCCAGTCTATGAAAAAATATCCGCAAAGGTGACATCTCTGCAAGCCGGCGGAAAGAGCGTGAAGGAAGTTTTGCCGGGCGGGCTTATAGCTATCGGTACGGGTCTTGATCCGTCGATAACCAAATCCGACGGACTTACCGGGAGGGTCGTAGGCATATCGGGCAAGCTGCCCCCCGTCGTTCATGATTTCAGAATGAAAACAACCCTTTTAGACCGTGTTGTCGGGTCGTCGGCCGATCTGATAGTCGATGAGATCAAAAGCAACGAGCCGCTGATGCTCAGTGTAGGCACGGCCACAACGGTCGGAGTGGTCAAGAGCGCAAGGGCGGGATCGGCAGAGGTCGTGCTCAAGATACCGGTATGCATACTTCCATGCCAAAGAGTGGCAATATCCAGAAGGATCTCCAACAAGTGGAGACTGATCGGCTATGGGATAATAGAGCAGTGAACTCATGCAGATTGTGGTTCTGGATACCAATGCACTGCTGATGCCTTTTGAAATAAATATCAATCTGGATCTTGCGCTGAGGGGACTCCTGGGGGATGTGAAGTGCGTGGTGCCTGGTCCGCTGATCGGCGAACTGAAACATCTTGATCATAAATTCTCAAAGGCAGCTCTGGAATTGGCGAGAAGGTATGACATTCTGCAGACAGCGGCAGATGGAGATGATGCTGTCATTGAGGCGGCAGCGATGACCGGAGGATATATCCTGACAAATGATAGAGATCTCAGAACGAGAGCCAGGAGTCTGAGAATACCTCTGATTTACCTCCGCTCCGGCAACCATCTTGTGGCTGAGTCCGTCAGATAAGAGGGTGCGGAGGGATTTCCGGCTCGCTGCCGTTTCTGGGTTCCTTGTTGATTTCCTCAAGCCTCATCATGATCAGTTCCCTGCCTTTATCGGATACTCCGTACACAGGTATTCTGTTGCCTGCGATCAGCAGGTCCCTATTTTTGGATTCATTTCTTATGTGTTCGGAAGCGCATGCGGTCACAACGTCGCAGACATCAAACGCGACGCATGCATCTTCTTCGGAAGTACCGGAAGTGTGAACTGCCATTATGATCGCTCCGTCACCGAACTCTTTCCTGATCGAATCGGCATCTTCCATGGAAACGACAGTCACCGCAACCCGGCTGAAACCCATCGATTTTGCTTTTCTGATGCCTCTGAGTGCATCCATGGCTGCGGTGTCCGGATCAAGGACATTGTCCCTCCCGACGCCGTCAATAACACTTGAAATCGGTGAGGTCTCGCATAATCCGGAGATTCTTCCGCCGAGTCCCTGCACTATCTCGGGATCGTTCACAATCACGGTTCCGCACCCGTCAGCCGCAATGACGGCTGCATCTATCGCCCCGTGTTTCAAAGCAGAACTCAGAATCTCGGAAATCCCGAAAGAAAGGAAATCCTTCATTCTTATCTCCCTGTCCCCGGAACACATACCAAACGATCCGATCCTGAATTCTATGTTTTCCTTTACGATATCCGGGGTTATCTCATCGATATTTCTGTATTTTTTAAAGAGGGGACAGAATTTAATCTGAGGTTCGCCGACCTCGACTACTTTACCATCCTCTATGACCACCCGGGACATTCCGAGACATCTCATGACATGGCGATCGGTCATGCCCCGGCCACCTCCGCCCTGATTATCCTGACTTCCTTCATGGGGCGGTCGCCGCGGTCTGTCTTGCAGTTTCCGATCCTGTCTACGATATCCATTCCGTTTACCACCCGTCCGAAGACAGGGTGAGCATACGGCGTACTGGAATTTTCCATATCGAGGTAGCAGTTGTCGGCTGTATTGATGAAAAACTGGCCGCCTCCTGTGTTAGGTCTGCCGGTGTTTGCCATGGATATTGTCCCGCGGATATTAGAATGGCCGTTGCCGAACTCGTCTTGTATGGTGTATCCCGGACCTCCCATACCGGTCCCTTCGGGGTCGCCGCCCTGTATCATAAAGTCTCTGATGACTCTGTGGAATATTGTATCGTTGTAGTACCCCTCTTTTGCAAGCTTCACGAAATTGCCCGTTGTTATCGGCATATCGCCGTGCATCTCCAGATCGATTTCTCCCTCTGTTGTGTGAAGCATTACTCTGACCATGAATGCCGGATTGGGTTTTCACATAAAAATATATACTGTGTCAAGGCCATGAAAAGTTCTCAAGAGATACAGGTATTCTGGATTTATGCCGATGATCTGGATGCGGGTGTCGGAGGGAAGTCGAAAACGATGCGATCTCGGTTTTATGCCGGACGCATGCGCTGACAAACAATTCAACATGCGTTTTCAAATAAACCGGAGAGCGGCTGAGGCGGCCACGCAAATCACGCAATGTCCGAATCACCGATGAAGGCCATTTGAAACAAGATGCTTAAGCGGACATAAATGTCGGGATAAATACGCCGCAGATATGGCAGCCGAATGCTTACGTGCACACAGCGGTGTCCAATGCGCAGCATCAGCAGGCGACAGGGAAAATCAGTCTGTGCGAACAGATGATGCCACCAGATCTGCTGTACATTGGGCAGGGCTTGAGACGCGGCATTCCATTTGGGCCTGTCGAGACCTTTCATATATAATATTGTACATTTACAACATATATATCTGTGTATATTATATACCATCATGATCTGTTGTATGTTACTCTATTTAACAGATAATCATATTATAAATAATATAATTAATAGGCATATGTCTATCTAAATTTGAAAATTATATTTAAAAAAAAAGAATATGATTTAGTCATAAACGTAGGGTATTATATATGATAATACACATCTCCGCCCATACGAACCCTTTCACTGTTATAAGTTTAGTAAAAGGGGGAGGGGAAATCAGATGAAGGTCGAATTCAGGAAAGGCGGACGTGCTTCTGCCATAGTTGCGGTTATGGCTGTGCTTATTATGCTGGCTGTACCTCTCACTGCTTTGCACTTTGATACAGAAAACGCGAATGCTTCGCAGCTCGTACAGCTGAGCTATGATGCGAATGGCGGAGACGGCGGAGGAGGATCGTTCCTGCCCACAGCGAGCACATTCGAGACAGGATGGAGTGCGTCTGAGGTCAAATTTGATCCGCTTCCGACTCGAAGCGGCTATGCATTTACCGGATGGAATACGGCGACAGACGGTACCGGAAAATGGTTCAGAGTGACCGATCCATATAACGAGAGATTTTACAGCGAGAAATTGGGCACCACACTTTACGCGCAATGGGCACCCGTCGGACTCAATATCGATTTGGCATCGGAAAGCGGTACCGTCAGACCTTTGAGGCTGATAACCTGGGACGGGTCCGATTTTGTTTATGAAGAGGGTTTCGCTCAGCCTGTCGTGATACCGGGCGGAGTTATAAGATTCTACGGCACTGCGCCAGAAACAACTTCGTCGACTTCGTCGACTCTTGAAAACACATGCATACGTCTCAGCGGCAGCTTCCCGCAGATATCTGATAATCCGTTCTATTTGGTCCTGGACACAGTCACTATTACTGCCTATGTCAATGCAAATGATTCAGACAATCGCGACATGAGAAATTCTGTGGACATAGGGCCGGATGCCGCAGCGATAGTACAGCTTGCGGGAAACAGCACGATCAGAAATGACGGCGAAGTAAAAGCCGTTTTGAGAGTTGTGGGGACCGGAATATTCACGGGTCAGGGCGACTCAAAACTTACCGTTCTTAAGACCACCAGTGAGGCCGATGTGCCTGCCCCCGGAATCGGAGGCGATGGCAGGAACATCAATGGGAGCAACGGAGAAGACGGAGGGCGTATGCAGTTCGAATCGGGACAGTACGATATCCAGCTCAATAATTCTTTGGATGCCATGCGCGGTACGGCCATCGGAGGCGGAGGCCTGGACGACGGACCGACAGGATATTCTGCCGGCAGCGGCGGCGACATAAGGATACACGGCGGCAGCATATCTACATTCCAGAAAACTCCGGCTTCGATATATGCGGCGGCCATCGGAGGCGGGGGTGCCGGACTAAATAACTGCAAGGGAGGAGACGGCGGAAATATCCTCATAACGGGGGGAGAGGTCCAGATAGAACAGACAACCACCAGCAACATATACGGACCCCGCGGCAGCGGTATCGGCGGCGGAGGAACATGGAACGGACGTGCCGGCGACAGCGGAAAAATAGACATTCTCGGAGGTGACATAAAAATAATCCAGGGTCCCAAGAATGTTCATGCTACAGGCATCGGTGCGGCCGCTGCGAATTCCGGTAATGAAAATGCGGGCAGTGCCGCCTATCCGAACTATATCAACATCGAGGGCGGGAACGTAACCATTGAGCAGACGGTTGACGGCGGCAGCAATCCTCTTCCGGGTGCCGCTATCGGAGGGTCCGCGGGAAACTCCGACAATGTCAAGGGAGGTCCTGCCGATGTCACTATATCCGGCGGGAACGTAACAATTCTGAAGAAGAATGTCGCAACAGGCACCAGTGCGAGCACAGGCATCAGAGGAACAGGTATCGGCGGCGGCGCGAGCGAACGCGCCGCATCGCATGTGGTGATTGACGGCGGAGTTGTCAACATCTCTCTGACGATGGCCTCGAGCAATTCGAAATCCCCTGACAGAATGGGTGCTGCCATAGGAACCAATGTAGATATCAACTCAGGTACCACTGTTCAAATCAACGGAGGTATTATCAATATATCCAGGGCCTATAACGGCGGGACCACTGAAATAGGTCAGGCACCCGTAGGACAGTATGGTGATTTCGGCAAAGTACCCATAATAAACGGAGGATCCATAAGGCTGACAAACGACTCCTCTTTCGATTCGTCCGGAACACTGGCACCGAACGATTCTCAAGGAAATTTGCTGTACAGAGCCAAAGTATATCTCGATATAGCCGACAATCCGCAGTCACTGTTTGTCAGGAAGACTGCATTCATAAATCAGGAGTTTGGGACCGAAAGGTACGAGGATTTCCACGTCCAGGGGAGACACATCGATCTAAGGGGGTCCGGGGATTATGGTTATTTCAACCTGTATCTCCCGCAGACCGGGCAGCATGAACTTAGTGTAGAGGTGTCATCCAACGGAGACGTGAAGACATTCCAAACTCAATTCAATGTCGACAGCAATGTTGCTCAGCAGACCAATGTCGGCACGGCGATGTACCGTGTGGTGTACAGACTTGGTGACAGGCTGAGATTTGAAGAAGACACGATCCATATCACTGGCACCGTGAAATTCAGCAATACTATAAGGGCCACAAAAAATTCTGTTGATGATACGGTAGCACCGTGGAGTCTTTCTTACGTTGAGAGACATGACATAGACTGCAATAATGCCATTTTGGCCAAGTCTGTGACATCTCTCGACGGCGACTATGCATACTTTGCGTCAGAGGTGCCACTGAAGCTTGCTCCCGTCAATGTTCTGAATCCCGCTGTCAGTACGTCCTACGGTAACATACAATTCGATGAATATGTCACCGGCAGATTAGTCATAACAGCGGAAGATGCCGCCAGGGTGGATGTTCAATACATTGACGACTATACTTACACATTGGATCCGGGCATTCCGGCTACGAGATACATCGAACGTATATTCGGCGAAGGGTATCCGATTTCGGTCGGGTTTGCCAAAGACAGCGATCCCGACAGCGGACCGTGGGCACAGAATGATGCACCCATTGCCGCTCCGCTGCCGGAGCCTGCCGATGTCGTCTGGACTTCTGACCCCCTCACGTTTGAGGAATGGAGGCTTGACAATGCAACATTGGGAACGGCATACAATACTGATGATCTGTACACAATACCAGACGGATCGGGGGATCTTGTTTTCCACTCCGTATGGGGATGGAAGGGTAAAATATACTTCACAGAGAACGGACCGGGACACATAGAATATTCTTTGAACAACGGTCAGACATGGAATACGGAATCGGCCGCGGACGCAAACGGGGTATTCTTCCCTGTGCCGCTGAAAACAGTAAATCTGAAAGCGATGCCCGATCCGGCATCTGTGTTCCTGCAATGGGGCGATTCCTACGGACATGCAATCGGCAATGACCACGATACTTCGGTCACCGTGACAGGCGCGGACCCCGGCGACGAAAAATATGCGACCGCATGGTTCCATGCCGCCGATGACGTATACACTCTGACTGCAGACGCAAATGGAGGCAGTATCAACATCAAATTGGATTCCATGCCCGCATTCGATTACGGCAGCATACCTGTGAATGTTCCGAAAGGATCGCAAGTCGTGCTGCAGGCGAGCCACTCTTTGGCCAATTTCTCCTACTGGGAAGGGACCGTCAGCAGTTCTGTCAATCCTCTGATAATCAGCGGTTTCAACGGAGACCACACGGAAAAGGCGGTATTCACAGAACCGGGATTCGGAAAACTTCTGATAGTTAATGAGAACGGCGGTTCCGTTGCCGTCGGCATAGGTAACACATTCTTTGACTACACTGATCCGATCTATTTCGCGACCGGCACGTCTGTCGTTCTGACATCGGCCGTGTCTCCGGCCGGATCCAATTTCTCTTACTGGTCCGGTGATTTTCTCAGTGCGGCCAATCCGGCACCGGCACTGACGATGAATGAAGGTAAGGTCGTCAATGCGAATTATACAGGAACCGACGGAGGGCATCTCCTGACTGTCTATACGGGAGCGGGATCCGTTTCCGTGAAGTTAGGAACGGCCCTATTTGAGTATACAGGCCCAGTGCACATAACATCCAACACAGACGTGGAACTTCAGTCGGTATCTCTGCCGACCGGGAAAACATTCTCGTTTTGGTCCGGCAGCGTTGCAGGATCCTCCAATCCTGCGCTGTTCGCGATGGACGATAACAAAAACATCACGGCGAACTATGCCGATACGGCAACCGGGAAGACACTTGCGGTTGTCTGCAACGGCGGTACCGTGAAGGTTGTACTCGGAACGGCGGAATTCGATTACACCGGATCAGTGTTCCTTGAATGGAATGCATCCGTCCGTCTCGAATCCGTTGGTCAGCCGAGTTCGGGTGCAAAGTTCTCTTATTGGTCGGGAGATGTTTCCGATGCTGTTAACCCTGTGCCGTTTTCTATGGACGATAACAAAAATGTCATGGCCAATTACACAGGAAACGACGGAGGCAAGGCCCTCATCGTTACGATCACAGGAAACGGTACCGTAAACATCACCGTAAACGGAACAACGTTCCCGCATCCCGGTATTGCGATCAGTATGGCCACGGGTGTGTCGGTATCGCTCCGGGCGGTACCGGAGGCTTTGCCGGGCAATGAGTTCGTTTGGTGGTCCGGAGACCTCCGCGGATACATAAACCCACAATCTTTTGTCATGGATACCGACAAAGTTGCCGCTGCACTATTCTCCGACAGCACGTACACCGTGACTGCAACCGAAAGCGGCAGCGGAATCGGCAGCATAGAATACAAACAGAATGGTATCTGGAACAGCTTTGTTCCGGGTGTCGCGCTCTTTGTCCCAAACAGTCTGAATCTTGAGGTGCGGGCGGTTGCCGATGCAGGCAGCTCATTTCTCTTTTGGACCAAGGATCTCTCGGGACAGGAGAGTTCCGGGACAATAATCGCCAACGGCGTAAGTAAAGAGATAGATGCACAGTTTGAATTTTATGCCGATACAGTACTGATAAAATTCAGTGTCTCCGGCGGCAGCGGATGGGCCGATTACTGGCAGAACAACGCGTACCAGACATTCCCCGTATCCGGAGAACTCAGGGTACTGAAGAATGCCGATGTCAAACTCCAAGCGGCCCCGGACAGCGGAAACGCATTTGTCATGTGGTACGTTGACGGTACCCCATCATTCAGCGACACAGCGGACATCTCTGCGGGGACGGCAGGATCGGCGGCCGTTGCGGTGTACTCCGCCGGCGGTATTTTCAAGGTCGCGGTCGCAAAGGACGGAGATGCGGCTCAGTCAGGCACCGTTGAATACAGTCTTGACGGCAGTATGTGGCATGTTTACACGACAACGATCAATGTTGTTTCGAATGCATCCATAAAGTTGAGAACGGCCGCCGGCAGCGGCAGCACCTTTGTATGGTGGTCCGGAGACCTCTCCGGACCGGGTTCCGAAGTGGATATAAACAGCATCTCCGTGAACAAGAGCATCACGGCCTGGTTCTTCAAAAACGAGAACGTGACGGCGGTAACCGCCACTGTTTCCGGAAACGGGACGGGTACTGTGCAATTTTATCAGAATGATGTATGGCAGGATTTCCCAACCGGCAATGCGCTGACAGTTCCGAAAGGTGCGCTGACCGTGAGGGCTGATCCGGGCCCGAATAATGTGTTTATTGTGTGGTCCGGAGATCTGACCGACGGAGTTGTTCAGCACGATGACTTGGCAGTTGACAGTCCAAAGGAGATAGATGCATGGTTCGAATCTGCTTCCGACACCGCGACTGTCACTGCAACCAAGAGCGGACAGGGAGACGGGAAGGTACAGTTCGATGTAGGCGGAACATGGCACGACTTCCGGCCGGGAGTTCCTCAGAATGTACCGAAAGGTAATCTGAATGTGAAGGCCGCTCCGATCGATGCAATCGTCGATGTGTTCCTTTTCTGGACGGGAGATCTGTACGGACAGTCCGGCGGCGAAACGCTGGCCGTTGACACCGACAAATCTATCGATGCGCAGTTTGAGCATATTGCCGACACAGTACTGATAAATCTGACCGCAAATGAGAAAAAGGACAGTAAAGGATGGGCGGCATACAGTCAGAACAATGCATACCGGACTTTCCCCGCATCCGGCAGTCTGAGGGTGCTGAAGAACTCCGACTGGAACCTTTCGGCAGATCCTGCATCAGGCAGCGAATTGGTCAAATGGTCTGTCGGGATGAATGAATACTTCATACCTGGAATTCTTCTGTCTGCGGGAAACAGCAATGTCGATGTGACAATATTTTTCGCCGTGTCCGGAAGCAGCACTAAGCTGCATGCAGATATGGATGGCAGCGGAACGGGCAAAGTGTTCTACGACGACGGCAGCGGAGAAAAAGAATTCCCCCAGGATGGTATCATAAATGTAATCAAAGGCACTGACATCAGTCTTAGAGCCGGTGCCGACTCCGACTCGACCTTTATCTGGTGGTCGGGCGGCATCAACGGACCGGTGAATCCCTGTCATATAACAAACATAACGCAGGAGATGCATGTCACGGCATGGATTTACGAGGATGCCGATCTCTTTGATGTAAACGTAACATATCCGGGACCCGGAAACGGGAAGGTGCAGTTCCTGCAGGACGGCAAATGGCATGATTTCATAGGTAACACGCAAAAAGTACCGAAAAACAGCTTGCTTGATGTCATAGCAGTCCCGGATGCGAATAATTCATTCATAGTTTGGACAGGCAGCCTCCTGAATGGAAATGCAGGAGAGACACTGGTTGCTGACAGCAGCAAGAACATCGGCGCATGGTTCGAACAGACGGCCGACACCGCGACTGTCACCGCAACCAAGAGCGGACAGGGAGACGGAAAGATACAGTTTGATTTAGGCGGAACATGGCATGACTTCCCGTCAGGGTCTCCGCAGACTGTGCCCAAGGGAAACCTGAACATTCGGGCCGTTCCGGCATCCGGGGATGATACATTCCTCTTCTGGACCGGAGTCCTCTCCGGACAGACTGCTGCCCAGACCCTTAATATCGACGGCAACAAGAATATCGATGCTCAGTTCGAGAAGATTGCGGATACGGTGCTGATGGACTTTGGTGCAGTCGGCGACGGATGGGCAACCTACCTGCAGAACGGATCGGAACAGACATTTCCCTCCGGCGGCGAACTCAGAGTGCTGAAAAACACAACTCTGAGGCTGACCGCTGCCCCCGGTGCAGGGAGCGTGCTGATCAGTTGGTCTGTCGACGGCTTCCCGTTGTTCGATAACTTTGTGAATGTCCCCGCTGGGACAGCCGGATCTGCAGCCGTCGTGACATACTCCGCCAACGGTGCGTTTAAGGTTATGGTTGCAAAAGACGGCGACGCGGCCCAATCCGGTACCGTCGAATACAGTCTCAGCAGCGGTGCTGCATGGATCGCATATACGGGTCCGGTAACGGTATCCCCCGGTTCGTCGGTTGATCTCAGAGCGTCCGCCGGCAGCGGCAACACCTTTGTGTGGTGGTCCGAAGATATTTCGGGACCTGTATCCCCTCAGACTATAAGCAATATCGGCGAGGATAAAAAAATCACCGCCTGGTTCTTCAAAGACGAGAACGTGACGACAGTAACCGCCACTGTTTCTGGATCGGGATCGGGCAAGGTGCAGTTCTCTCAGAACAGTGTATGGCAGGATTTCCCGGCAGGCAATGTCCTGACGGTTCCCAAAGACTTTGTTCTGCCCGTGAATGCAGTACCGTCTGTCGGACAGTTCTTCCGCTGGACGGGCGATCTTGCCGGCCGTAATTTGACCGAAACGATCACCGCAAACAGTCCAAAAACGGTCAATGCGGAGTTTACGAAGAGTCCTATATTCAATCTGAATCTCTCGGCCGCGGCCGGAGGGAGCGTGGAGTACCTTGACGGAACATGGAAACCGTTCCCGTCCGGCGGTCTCGCAGTGATCGCGGATACTCCGGTGCAGGCAAGGGCATTGGCTGACAGCGGCGACCATCACTTCATATGGTGGACCGGCGACTATGAGGGGGTGTCCGACACCCCGACGATAACCGTCAGTTCTGACATTACGGCCGTTGCCGAGTTTAGATTCAACGACGGTCCCGGCGGGGGAACCGACACCGGTTTCGTCCTGACCGCCCGTACTGACGGCACCGGCACAGGAGAAGTGAAATATCGGCACGGAGGCGTTTGGTACGATGTGCCAAACGGAGGCAAATGGCTCTCCGAGGGCGAGAACATAAACATTACAGCGGTTCCTGTCGCCGGAGTGTTCTACAGATGGACCGGTGATCTCACATCATTCAGCGTGAACGAAACAATTCTCATGGACGGGAACAAAGATATCATCTCATGGTTCTGTGCCAATGCCGACGATCTGGTCAGCGTACTTGTTGACAGAAACGGCACAGGTAACGGAAAGGTCGAGTATGTGTTTGACAGCGTGATGTATGAGTTCTCTTACGGATCGGCGACGAGACTTCCGAAAGACGTTTACAGTATTACTGCAGCGGCAGACTCCGGCAGCACATTCGTATGGTGGACCGGCGATCTCACAACGCTCAGTGCAAACGAGACCCTGAATGTCAGCGGCAGCAAGTCGGTGACGGCATGGTTCTTTGATGAAAACAATGTCGCAGAGGTGACTGTCAGCAAAGACGGTACCGGAAACGGGACGGTATCTGTGCAAAGAGACGGTGTGTGGCACACGCTGTCTTATGCGACGGTAAATGTTCCCAAAGGAACCATAGATTACAAAGCCGAACCCAGTATCGGCAGTACTTTTGTATGGTGGACCGGCGACCTCTGCGGCATCGAAGCGCAACAGAGCTTCAATGTTACCGGCAGTCATACCGTAACGGCATGGTTCTATCTGAACAACGATGTCACCACAGCAGTCGCAGATACTGTTGGGACCGGATCGGGCAAGGTGCAGTTCCTGCAGAACGGAATGTGGCAGGACTTCCCGATTGGATCAATATCCGTACCTAAAAATTGCAGTTTCGATGTCAGGGCGGTTGCCGCTTCGGGAAATTTCTACCAATGGAAGAATGACCTCTCGGGTTACAGTAGCCAGGAGACACTGTATATGGGATCGGGTTCCGGGCACATAACTGCCGAGTTTGTTTTAGGTTCCATATACACTCTGAATCTCTCCGCGGCAAACGGAGGATCGGTGGAGTATAAAGACTGGAGCCGCGGCGATGTCTGGACACTGTTCCCGTCTTCGGGACTCCCGGTACCCGAGGGCCAGCAGACAGAGGTGAGAACATCGATTACCGATGCTGACTACCGTTTCATATGGTGGACCGGAGACATCGAGGCGTTCGACAGCTCCGTTTACGAAAATCCGACAGTTACCGTTGGTTCCGACATAACCGCTTCTGCTCTGTTTGAGTACAATGACGGGGCCGGAGGAGGTCCGGATTCGGCATATCTTCTGACATCCGAGACCGGCGGAACAGGATCCGGAAAAGTACAGTACCTTCATGGCAATGTCTGGTATGATGTTCCCAGCGGAGGCAAATGGCTCCCAGAGAGCGAGAACGCGGAACTCATGGCAGTGACCGATACAGGCGTATTCTACAGGTGGACCGGAGACCTGAAATCGTTCAGCGTAAGCGAAACTCTCCTCATCGGCGGGGACAAGACCGTCAAAGCATGGTTCTACAAGAGTACCGACTTGGTCAACGTCACCGCAGACAGGGACGGCACAGGCAGCGGAAAGGTTGAGTATGTGTTTGACGGCACACTGTATGAATTCACGTACGGAATGGCGACGCAGATGCCCGCCGGCAGCTTCAGTATCACTGCAACGGCAGACTCTGGCAATGTTTTTGTATGGTGGACCGGCGACCTCACGACGCTCAGCGCAAACGAGACTCTGAACCTCGACGGCAACAGGTCGCTGACGGCATGGTTCTTCGGCGATTCGGATGCTGCGGAAGTGACGGCAGAGAAGGATGGAACCGGCAGCGGAACTGTATCAATACAGAGAGACGGTGTGTGGCATACCCTGCCCTATGAGACGGTAAAGGTTCCCAAAGGCAGCTTGACCTTCGGAGCAACGGCTGTAGGTGCCAGTACATTCTACATATGGACCGGCGATCTCAGCGGAACCCAGAGTCCGGAGGACCTAGACATAGATGGCAGCAAGAGCATCAAGGCCTGGTTCTATGCCGACTCTGACTTGGTCAATGTCACCGCCGCAAAGGAAGGTGACGGTAAGATCGAGTACGAAATAGGCGGAACCCTCGTGGAATTCGTGTACGGAACAGCGACAAAGATTCCGAAAGGGATATACAGTGTCGTCGCGACGGCAGACTCCGGCAGCACATTCGTATGGTGGACCGGCGACCTCACGACGCTCAGCAGCAGCGAGACTCTGGATGCCAATGGCAGCAAGAGCATCAAGGCCTGGTTCTTCGGCGATTCGGAAATCTCCGATTTGACCGTTGGGAAAGACGGCGACGGAGACGGCAATGTCTCTGTCCAAAGGGACGGAGTCTGGCACGCATTGCCATATGCGACGGTAAAGGTTCCCGATGGCAGCCTGACTTTCAGATCCATGGCGGCTGGGGGAAGCGTGTTCGTATGGTGGACCGGTGATCTTAACGGAAATGCCGGCCAGAAGAATCTTGTGATAGACGGCAATAAAATGGTCTCAGCATGGTTCTGTCTCAGCGGAAGCGTGACCTCGGTCAATGCGTCTGTAGCAGGTAAGGGCACCGGACATATAATGTTCGAACAGGGCGGAGGATGGCACGACTTCCCGTCCAGCCTGACTGTGCCGAAGAATCATATTCTGAGCATTCATGCGGTCCCGACATTTGGCTGTTTTGTGGAATGGATCGGTGCTGTAACGGGTGCAAACAGCCGTGAAAATTTTGATGTCGGCATATCCGCGAGCACACTGACCGCAAAGTTTGATGTGGATGGGAAGTACATAACCACAATCGTCTCCGGAAGCGGAAGCATATCTCCGGCAGGATCTGTGTTCGTTGAACTCGGCCAGGACCAAATGTTCACTGTCACTCCGGAATCCGGTGCGCATATAGTGGATGTGATTGTCAATGGTATGTCATATGGGCCGATTGGCTCATACACGTTTGCGTCTGTCAATTCTGATCACATAATCGAAGTCAGTTTCTCATCGGCCCCGGCCGGGTATACCATTACCGGAGAAGCGGGGGACGGCGTGATTTTGAAATCCGGCGGATCCAATTTGGTTCCGGCGGAAGGCAACTATACGGTATCGTGGGCGGTCGTGCCCGGATATGAAGCCAAGGACGTTGTGATAGACGGGGTCAGCCGGCCTGAACTCGCGGAAGCCGGAAGCTACACCTTCCTGAATGTTCTGTCGAACCACACCATAAGCGTGACTGCGGAAGAGACAGGCATATTGTTCAGTATAGCCATCACTGGCGGCGAAGGATATGCTGAATACAGTCTGGACGGCGGTAATACATTCGTCAGATACACCGAGGTGCTGCGACTGGAAGCCGGAGATAACATCATCATCCGTGCAGTTTGTGCCAGCGGGTACGAATTCGTCAGATGGAACGGCAACATGTCTGGAACAGACGAAACAATTTCGATCACGGACATCAGAGACAGTGTTACAGAGACGCTTATTCTTAGGGAGAAATCCGGAGGAGGGGGTTCAGATGACAATGTTGGACCTTCGATGCTTACCATTGCGATAGCGGCCATACTGGGCCTCACACTGATAGGGTTGCTTCTGGTACTGCTGTCAGTTTTACGCAAAAGAAGCGTCAGTGTCGTGATGATCGACTCGAATACGGCATCCCTGATCGGAAATAAGAGAGCGCGCAAGCACCGCCCGTACAGCTTCGCTGTCAGGGGAGAGGGTACTGTCACATACCGTACAGGCGAGAACGCAGTGTGGAAGGAACCTGTCCGGAATGGAAATGAGTATGAGGTTCCCAAGGAGGATGTCGGTGATAGTCTGACGATCAGGGTACTCTGAGGCTTCTTCCGAAAACTAAGCCGATATTTTATCAAATCCTTTTCAAACTCTTTGGAATGCCAAAGCGTGCAGGCACCCCGCAGAGGAGACAAAAGAGAACCCCTGAATAAGATGTGGTCTGTACTGAAGAATGATCTCATGTATCAGATGACGAAGGACTTCTTGCTGGATCGGCGAGACCGAGAGCAGCATTTGTGGAGTATCGGGATTCTGAGGGCCTTATGCGGATGGTTCCGGCATAGCCGGAACAGGACGGACAAAAGACTGCGTAGTACTCAGCGAACATCGGACGCAGAAATGTTCTTTACACCTGTGAATGGACACGGTCAACAAGATAACGGTCCAGAAGGGAATCGTCCGCACGAAGACTGGGGAACGGCAGTACGTAAACAGCACACAGACAGCGGACGCTTTGCAAAGATTAATGAGTGTCGGGATTGTTTTGGGTCCGCGGACCAACTTTTGACGGAATAAATTCTGCGGTTCTTCGAATTGCCAAAAATGGACTCATCCAGTCCGGAAAAGCGGGCCTGAAGGGATTCAGACGCAAATGCCACATCTGGGCGTTCAATTATTTTGTCCTTTGCTTGCATATTTTTTACTTCCTTACTTTATTTTTTTAACCGGTTTAGTAAGATGTTTTCAGGATTCCGGAGGCCATGCGGCGCGGGTCGGGTCCGATGTAGCTAACTGTCTGATCTATGCTGTCGTGGCCATAGAGCATTGACAGCGTGAGCAGGTCGATTGGTTCAGTGTCCTTGTAATACAGTTCCCGGCCGAATGTCCGGCGCAAAGTGTGATTATCGAAGTGAATACCGCAACGCACACCGACGGCTGTCACAACGGCAGCATCGAATCCGTTAGGGTGCAGTTCCGAATACGGAAGGAGTTTCCCTACACGTTCGTATACGATGAGGTGGCCGCTGTCGAAGAATTTTCGGTTGTTCCGCTTAGCTTTGCGTCTGGCCCGGTCGACCAATGCATTGCGGCGTTCCATCCAGCGCGATAAAATGAACGCTGTCGACCAGTTGAACGGCACCTTGCGCATCTTGTGGCCTTTGCCGTCAACGGCTATGTACGGGTATCCCTCTGTGTGGATATCGGCCAGCTTTGCGCGGATGACCTCAACGCGGCGGAGGCCCATGGACAGCATGAGATGGATGCACATCTCTTCCAACTCACTCATCGGCGTATTGATGATGATGTGCACTTCCTCCAGCGTGAGCCATCGGACATTAGGACGCGAATCGGGAGGGAAACGGGTTTTAGTTTTGTCTCCTGTCGCATTGCCGAAAAACTTGGCGAATGAACGCAAAACAAAATCGTAATCCTTGCGCGTCTTGACTTCAAGACCGCTGTCCGCCCAATACTGACGGATCGCCGTGAAGTCCTCCTCACTCCAGTTATACGGGAGATCGGACCGTCCGAGGCTGCGAAACGTTCTGACAATCATGGAGGCAGTAGAGTAGTAGCCTTTGCGCGTCTTGGGCAGTGTGCCGTACTTCGTATGCCACCGAACCCAGGAATCAATGCAACCCTCGGCGGTCGTCGGATAGCCGGACACGGATATCACATTGCCGCGAAAGGACAGCGCGGAGTTCCGCACCCTGCGTGATCTTCATTCGGGCATTGGGAGCATAGCATGAGCAGACGGCCGCATATCGGACAGGGTGATATGCGGTCCGGAGGAATCTCATACTCCCGTCCGCACTCGGGGCACCACTCATCGATGTAGGAAGGAACGGGGCTTACGGTCTCGGCTGCCTCCCCGTTCTCGTCCTATTCCTTGTCGTATTCTTCCAGAAGATCAAAGTAGATATTCGTCGCGAGGTGCTCGGCCCAGTCCCTAAGCTTGCGGTCTGCTTCCTGTTTGGATATTTTCTTTGCTCCCTCATCCAGATATTCATCCCGCGAAAGCGGACCAATAATAGACTGAAGACCATCATTGACATACCATACATCCGGGCCGAAGGCCAGATAGAGCGTGTAGCCGTCAAGATAGAACCCATCGGCGGACATTATTTCACCTCCAAACGTGCCCGGGACCCGTCCACCAGGACGGTGTACGAGCCGATCAGGCCCATGCTCTTAAGACGGTCTTTAGCTTCCGCGAGTGTTGCAGAGTTCAGACACTCATCATCTCTTTCGAAAGATACGACGGTGGGGCCGCCCCTGCGGTCGAAAACGTAAACGGTTGACATTCAGACCGCCGCCGATGCGAAGTAGGAGGCAAGATAGCCGCATTCCGATATCTCTTTGCGGATCGTGTCGGTTATCCATGACTTACCGACGAACTTTGCTTCTTTCGGGCACTCGTCCAGGACGTTGAAGCATACGTCCTCCGTGAACTCTTCGAGGGTTCCGAGGTTCACAGATTCAGGGCCGCAATCGTTTATCTGATTGTCCCATCCGCCGACTTCCTTCTGGATTGCAAGGAGTGCGACCTTTTGGTTTACCGTCAGGTCTTTGCGGTCGGAGAAGTCGTACAGAGCTTGTGCTTTCAGCAGTGAGGCATTCATGCCGAGGCCTCGGACTTGGCCAGTTTGTCTCTGATGGCCTGTCTGATGAAGTCCGTGGAGTTCAGAGCATCACCGCATTCAACGCATTGTCCTATTTTTTTCCGTTCTGCCTCCGTGAGGCGTATAGAAACTGCATCTGTTTTGCATTTCATGATAACTACAACATCGCTACAATATTTAAATGTATCTCAAAATAGATACAATATCGCTACAACATAATATATTGAAGATAAGTAATCGTAGCTCTGTGCAGAAAAAAGGAGCGAAAACGGTTCCGCTGTCGATAAGAATTCCAGAAGGAACAGTACAACGCATTGATGATGAGGTCGAAAAATACCGCGAGTTTGGCACGAGATCAGAATTTATCGTTGAGGCGACTAAACACTTCCTAGACTACAAATTGAGGATGCACATAGATACATGCAGAATTCTAGAAGGAAATGATTTTACGGCAGAATACGACAGAGGGGGGGGGGGTGCTCGGTCCGTGGATCAGCTGGCATCTCAAGAGAAGCGGAATTAACCCCGAAGCGTAAGGAAGAAGATACGCCTGAATACCCTAAACGGGGGCGGGGCGCGTGACAAATTCGGCAGTATACAAACTGACAACAATAATCCTGGCAGTTGCCCTATTGGCCACGGGAATTTACATTATCGCCACAGACAATAAAACAGACGATCGCGAGGATGGAGATGCCGATACACCTCAGGCCGACACTGATGACGGCTCTGAAGATGATAAGACACCTTCAATACCGAAACAGATTGAAATTACTGTACTTGGTGGTCCGTTCGAGGTTATCTCTGATGGAAACGAAGGCGTTTTGACATACAATGTGGGAGAGGTCGTTAAAATTAGGGCACTAAGCAATCCGGGATATATTTTCATAGGCTGGTACTCACCATCGGGAAAATCAATCTCAAATGATACTGTGTATGAATTTACGGCTACGCAGGATACCACTCTGTACATCAAATATGACTTCATCCGCGATGCTGATTTTACGGTATCGCTAGATAAAAACGTCGTAGGGATTCAAGAAGGGCATGTACTTGTAAGAACACTGTCTCAACACACAAATGAGGTTGTAGAAGATAAATATATTATCGGGTTTGAGAGCACATCGGAGCCAAACAGAGTTTTTTACGGTAACGTCTATACAACAGTTAGCGTAAATATCATTGAAAAAATGACGATAGCTCATCACATGAGATACACGGATGGAACGTCAACATCGGAAATATGGAATTGGGGAGACTATGCATACGGCCAGGGTTACAGTTGGATGTAAAGACTAATAAAGAGTACTCATGAGACATGCCCGTTCCACGGATTACGTAAGATATCCTGCGATATGCGGTATGCTGCAATGAGGTATTCGGCGGGATCCTGTTCTTCGATGCTTCGGATTTCGCAGGATTCGGAGTATTGCGGCGGCACTGCGTTTCGCAAATGATGCGAAACAGAATTAAAATAGTTTGAAAGGTGATGGGGCAGACAGGCAAAAGACCATGGGGTAATAGGGCCTGTCCCTGTTCCATGGCAGCCGTTTTTATCTCGGTCTTTTCTTTTCCGGCTTGTATCCTATTTCTCTCTTCTCTATCGTGATCTCCTGTACTTCGGTGCGTCTGCGGATGTCGTTCAGATATGTTGGATCATATCAAAAGCAACACCCGAGCAAATCAGATTCAAATGCCATATCAAAGATCTGTTTGTTCTTCAATTTCGGAATGAATAGACTAAGCGGAATAGATCCATCAATAATAAGTCGCTGGGCGAAATAACTCCCTGATTTTTCATACGAGTTGCAGTGGGATATCTGACGTGATCCTATTCTTCGGTGCTGCGTATTTTGCAGAGATACGATAACGCGCCTGGTCGCGCAGGCTTTCGCGCGCGGTTGTTTTAACGGGCGGCGGCGCGGGGCCGTCCGCCCGTGTCCCTGCGCACGGGCAGGGGATGATTCTATCACCTCTTTGCCTTGGTCTTACCTTTGGACTTGGCCGCGGGCTTTGCCCTGCTGGCTGTTGTCTTTGCTTTTGTTTTCGTCTTCGCTGCTATGTTCTCACCCCCTCCCAACCTGATTTTTCTGTTGAGTGTAAGTTATAAATAATCCCCCGGACAATGGGATAAGTGC